>JALVXE010000012.1:53771-70102 GCA_027038385.1 Thermotogaceae bacterium | reverse complement strand
CGAGCCAGACATTTGGAAGAGGACTCACAAGGTGCTCCAGATGAGCGGATACTTCATCAGCAGGATGACAGGGAGTTTCGTGGATTCCACAGCTTCTCAAGTTGGACACATTCCGTTCGACTACAAAAGGGTGGATTGGTGTAGTAAAAAAGACATCAAATCCTATCTGTTTCCGATACCTAGGGAAAAGCTTCCAGATTTAATGCCTCCGTCATCGATAGCCGGAAGGTTGAAAAGAGACATAGCGAATAGGATCGGGATAAGGAGTGTTCCGGTGATCTTGGCTGGATCTGACAAGGCGTGCGAGATACTCGGACTCGGTGTGAAGGGCGATAGTGTGATAGCGTTGAGCCTCTCCACGACTTCCATAGCCGCAACGACTACCAGGAAGTATTTCGAACCACTTCCCCATCTTCCGCCATATCCGGGAATCATTCCAGGAACTTACAACCCTGAGGTTGAGATATTCCGAGGATTTTGGCTTGTCAGGTGGTTCAGAGACGAGTTTGCACATCCTGAGAGGCTGAGAGCTATCGAGAAAAACACGAAACCTGAGAAGCTCTTCGATGATTTTTTGAAGAGAACAGAGCCTGGATCTCTCGGTCTCATCACCCATCCGTATTGGACCCCTGGCCTTGATAAACCCCAGATAAGAGGATCCATAATAGGGTTTTCGTCGTTCCACAAAAGAGAGCACATCTACAGATCCTTGGTTGAAGGATTGTTCTTCGCTTTGAGAGAAGGTATGGAGAGACTTAAGAGGAGGGGAAAGATCGAGTTCAAAAGGGCGGTTGTTGGCGGAGGAGCGAGCGAGAGTGATGAGATAGTCAAGATAGCCTCGAGCGTTATGAACCTTCCAGTGTACAGGTCCAAGATCGAGGCTTCCATGAATGGAGCGGCAATGATCGCATTCCTGGGGGTGGGAAAATTCAAAGACTATGACGAGGCGATAGAGAGCATGACAAGACTGGAGGGCCCTTTTGAGCCGGGCCCCCATCTTGCTAAGTTCTACTCAGAGATCTACGAAAGGGTTTATAAGAAGATCTACAAGAGGATAAGAAGGCTAACAGCCGAGATAGAGAAGATCATCTCATCAACTTGAAAAACTTCCTCTTGCCAACCTTCAAGATACCTTCCCTCGCCATGGCGTTTATATCAGTTATCTTTTCATTGTTTATCTTAACCCCACCTTGTGATATGAGCCTCTTCGCCTCGCTTTTGCTCTTCGCAACGCCTATTCTGAGAAGGAGGTCTACCAGCTTTTCACCGTCGTTTACCTTAACCTCCGGCATCTCATCTGGGAGCTCCTTCTTCGAGAAGACTTTTATGAACTCCTCCCTTTCCCTATTGGCTATGTCTTTTCCGTAAAAGTGGGAAGTTATGATGTGGGCGAGCTCCATTTTGACATCACGCGGGTTTATCTTTCTCTCTTTCATCAACTTCTCATATTCTTCTATCTTTTCCCTTGAAACATCCGTGAGAAGCCTCATGTACTTGGTTATCAGGTAATCCGGTATGGACATGAGTTTTCCGAACATGTCTTTGGGCGTGTCGTTAAAGGCTATGTAGTTTCCAAGGGATTTACTCATCTTCTGCTTTCCATCGGTTCCCTCGATTATGGGCATCGTCATGACTATCTGTGGTTTAAGACCGTACTCTTCCATTATCTTTCTCCCGACGAGGAGATTGAAAAGCTGATCGGTTCCGCCAAGCTCGACATCTGCGTTTATCGCGACTGAGTCCATAGCCTGAGCCAAGGGATAAAGAAATTCCGATATCGATATCGGTATGCCTTCTTTGAATCTCCTTGAGAAGTCATCCCTTTCGAGCATTCTCGCGACGGTGTACTTAGCTGCCAATCTTATCACATCTGCAAAACTCATCTTTCCGAGCCACTCGCTGTTGTATCGAAGCTCCGTTTTCTCAGGATCTAAAACCTTAAAGGCTTGCTCTGCATATGACTTGGCGTTTTCTTTAACCTCTTCTTCCGTGAGCATGGGACGCATCTCGTTCCTTCCGGATGGATCTCCTATCATTCCCGTGAAGTCACCTATTATCAGTATGACGTGGTGTCCCAGATCCTGAAATTGTCTGAGCTTTCTCAAAACTACCATGTGTCCAAGGTGAAGATCAGGTCTTGACGGATCGACACCAAGCTTCACCCTGAGGGGCCTTCCTTCCTTCAAACGCTCGTAAAGCTCCTCCTCTGAAACCAGATCGACGGCGTTCTCCTTCAAGATCTCTAGCTGTTTTTGGGCATCCATTAGATCACCCCTTGAACAGCCAGGAGATCCAGATCGAACTCACGAAGAAAGCTATCCCCAGAAAAACGGTTATCTTCCCGTCTCTGTCGAGCCCCTTCTGCCTTCCAAAGTGTGTGTACATGGCTCCCCCCCCAAAGGAGCCTCCAAGCTCAACAGTCTTGCTCATCTGCTTCAAAGCGTAGTAGGTGAGTCCAACGACTATCAACGCGTGGATTATCACAGCGACTATCTTCAATTTGATCCCTCCTTCTGCGTTTTGCGAGTATTTTAACCTATTTACAAGATATTTCAAACCTTCCTGCTGGCCACGTTTTCCTTCAAAACCAGTAGGGATTTCACAGTCTCTTCAGGCAGCTCATCTACGGTCTTCTTCTTGCCCTCCAAAAACACGAGTCTTCTGTTTATGTCATCTAGGAATATGTTCAAGTATTCCTGGGAATCTATATCGAAACCGGGTATCTTCATTATCTCTATTCCGGGAACGAACTGCTCGAGCTGTGCTTCCCCATCGACTATCGACTCTATTATCGAAAGTGTGAGCTCTTTGGTAACCTTCTTTCCTAAGAAAAATCCGGTGTTTATAACGTAGGCTTGCACACCCTTCTCAAACAGGTACTTGAACTTCTCGTAGTCTTCCACGAGTGGCCACGTTCTGAACGGATTTGCATAGGGTTCTATCACTATCTTCGTTGTGTCCACGTTTGCCTCGGCAGATGTCCTCTTCGTCGAGAGCGTTGCACCGAACACGGATGCCAATATGGGATCCTTCACCCTCATGACGGGAGGAATGGCCGGATCTTTCATTATCCAGAAGATAGCGTCTATATGATCTTCTATCTTGTCCACTCTGTTTGGCGACCAAAGCCTGGATTTTATGGCTCTGCCGTTCCCATTTCTCATATCCTCCATAACGGGAACTATCTTCCCGTCTTTCGTCATGGTGGCACCACAGTTCTGTATCGTTATCAGGTATTTGTTGTCCGGTGAACTCACCGAGTAATCAGCGGTCTTGTCGAAATACTGGGGCTCCAGAGCTATCGAATATCCCTCCTCTAGATTTATTATGAAAGCGTCATCATGAAGAACTGTTATATCGTACTTTCCACCATGTTTCGCATGAGTTAGAGTGCTCTTACCAGATCCGGATAGTCCGAAGAAAGCAGCAACGAACTTCTTGCCGTCCTTTTCAAACTTTTTAAGACCACCATGACATGCGACGAATCCGTTCCTGCTAGCCGTTCCCCAACCGAGGGTCAGGGTCCCTTTCTTGAATTCCCCGAAGTATCTCATTCCCAAGATGGCTCCGACGTTGTGCCTGGGATCGAAAATCGCCAATCCCATCGGGAAATCGGGATGCTTCCAATCTGGATCCGTGAATATGAACACGTCTCCCTCGTTGTAAGTTTTGGATCTCGAGTACATGTTTTCATAAAAAGGTGTAGGATGCTGAAAATTAAGCAGCCAGTTGTAAAGCAAATTCTCATGGCCTTCTGGAATGAGTATGTGATTCTTTATCATGAAATCTTCATGGAGCCCTGTATACGAGATGGCGTGATACATCTTTCTGTATCTAGAACGGTAGATCGCCTCCCTTATTATGGACGCGTAGAAATCCTCATCCACATCCGGCCAGCCTATTATCCTTCTTCCGGCTGCGTATCTTCCGGTTATCGCTCCATCGTTGAAAAGGAGCACCCTCGTTCCCTCGTCGAGGTCGAGATCGATCGGACAGCAAACCTCCCAATCCAGTGTTATGGTGCCCGGAGATTTTCTAGCGAGCTTGTAAGCTTCCCTTCTCGAATCTACCACTTCGACGTTGTTTCTATAAAACGCTGTTTCTATGGTGGTTCTTATCCTAGAAAACAATTCGTTGTTCGGGTTTATCTCCTCCAAATCATATCTGCCAACTGACGACATGTTCTCACCTCCAGGAGCATTTTAACGCCACTGGAAGGGGAAAAGTCAAGAATCGTCCATGGGAATTGAAAATAAGAGTATATTTTGGTAAGCGTTATGTCTCCCTGGTGATCAGCCACAACCGCAGGATTTTCTGACCTTTAGATGAACTGGAACTTGTTCTATAGTGGGAACTTCTTCTCCCATCAGCATCTTTGCCATGGCCAAAGCAGCTCCTTCACCAAGAGCTTCGAAGTCTTGCTTGACAGTTGTGAGTGGAGGGAAGGCGTACTTGGAAACTTCCCTATCATCAAAGCTCACCACCCTCACATCTTCTGGGATCAGCACGCCCTCGTGCATGAGCAACATCATTCCACGAATTGCAAGCAGATCGTGGCAGAAGAACACTGCTTCTTCCTCTTTCATCTGGGGTATCGCATCTTTGAAATCTTCTAAGTTTTTTAAGATCAGACTCTTAACCTCTCCTCTCAACCCCTTTTTGAACCCTTCGAACCTTTCCCTGACGCTGGATAAGCTCATCGGTTCTTCCGTTATGAAGAGGGCTTTTCGAACTCCGTGATTCTTTCTCAGGTGTTTTCCCAGCAGAAAACCTCCTTGATAGTTGTTCGACTCCACCGTTACGACCTCCAACCCCTCGACTCTTCTGTCGACGAAGACAATTGGAAAGGATTTCTCGACGAGATCCCTGAAAACCTCGCTTTTCAGAAGGGCATCCGTTGGAGAAATGATGAGTCCTACTATCTCTTGTTTCAGGAGGGATTTCAATCTCTCCGAAATCTTTCGTGAGTTTGTGAGATCCAGATCGACTGTCAAACCCTTCAGGTTGAATTCTTCAAGTGTTCTCTCTATTCCGGCTATAATCGACCATCCTCGTTCATCAAATTTGTCCTGAATGAGTATTCCAACATATCTGATGTTGTTTTCCAAGTGCCTTGAAATGTCTGCTACGAAAGTTCCCAATCCTTGAATTCTGACAACTAACCCTTTGTTTGCCAACCTCTCAATTGCTTTACGTGCCGTCAACCTGCTCACATTGAACATCCTTGCGAGCTCGTTTTCAGAAGGAATCCTGTCGCCCGGCGAATATACGTTCGTTATCTTCTCTCTCAGATAGTCTTCGATTATCTGATATTGAGGTTTCAAGTGCGACGTCACCTCCACTAGTATTTAGTTGATCCTCCAAGGAGTCCTGCTATTAAGTACCTCTGCGCCACTATCAGGAATATCAGTACAGGAATCATACCTATAACCATCGCGGCAGTTAGAGCTCCCCAGTCTATTCTGTAGAGTTTTACGAACCCCATTATGACGAGCTGTACGGTTTTCAAACTGTCGCTGAAGAGGAAATTCAGCGCCAGTACGAACTCGTTCCAGGATATTATAAATGAGAAAATAGCAGCCACGGACAATCCCGGAACCGCTAACGGGAGAACGACTCTCCTGAGAGCCTCCAAGCGTGTGCATCCATCCATTAAAGCCGCTTCCTCTATTTCCACGGGTATCCCATCGAAATAGTTTCGAAGTAGAAAAGTCGCGAGTGGTAGGGTCATCGCTTGATAGGCTAATACGAGACCGAGTCGGCTGTTGAGAAGTCCGAGCTTGTTGAACATCAGAAAAAGAGGAATAACGTTTATGAGTGGAGGTATCAAGTATAACCCAAGAATAGTTGCTAAGATAACCTTCTTCCCTCGAAAGTTGAACCTCGAGAATGCGTATCCTGCTAGACTTGCCAACACCAAAGATATGAACGTAGTAAGTCCTGAGATTATCAAGCTGTTCACGATTCCCCTGAGAAGGTTGGTCTTCGTGAATACGAACTTGTAGTGTTCAAATGATATCGACTTTGGTATCAAAGATGGTGGAAAGGATACGAGTTCCTTAGAGGATTTTATGGACGTGGTGAAAACCCAGTATATGGGAAAAAGTGTGAACAACGTGTAAATTATCAAGAAACTGACCACCATGGAATTTACCAGGTACTTCTTTGTTTTCTTACTCATGAGATATTTTCCCTCCCGATGGTTCTAAAGTAGACAACTGCGAGTGCTGCGTTTATCACCAGCATCACCAGAGTGATGGCGGCTCCATATCCGAAGAGACCGTACTTGAAGGCGTTGTTGTACATGTACATGGCAGTTGTCATGGTCGCATCCGCCGGTCCACCCTGAGTCATGACGAGGATCGTGTCAAACAGGTTGAAAGTCCACATGGTAACCAAAATGAAATTTATAGCCAGAGCAGGCCTGAGAAGACGCAAGGTTATGTAGAAAAATGTTTGCCAACTCGAAGCCCCATCGACTCGGGCGGCCTCGTATAACTCTTTTGGTATATTCTTGAGGGAAGATTCTAAAAAGAGCATGGTGAAGGGAGTTCCCCTCCACACGTTGGCTATTACCAATGCCCAAACGGCCATCTTTACGTCGTTCAGCCACTTAATCGGCTTTAGACCCATCATCCTCAAAATTGTGTTTATCAGTCCGAAGTTATAGTTGTACATCCATATCCAGCTGTAGCCTATTATCAGGGCTGATAGGAGCCAGGGGATCACGAATATCGGTCTGAAGAATCTCGCCAATCTCTCGTATTTGTTGAATATGAGGGCTATGAGTAATCCGATCATGAACTGGCCGATGATAGATCCCAGGACAAAATACAGGGATACGTGTAGTGAATGGTAGAACATGGGATCTTTGAAGAGCTCTATGTAGTTCTTCAAACCGACGAATGGATATCCTCTCATGATGTTGGTCGTTCGTACGTCGTTCAAGCTTATCCAGATGTTCCAAAAAAATGGGAACGCTGCGACAAACAGTAAAACCGCCACCGTTGGAAGAACGAATGCATAAGGGATTAAATTCTTGTTCAAATGAGGGGTTCCGGATCTGGAACCCCTCCAGTTCTTCTTGATACTCATATCTTAAAGATCACCATCCCAGGATCCTCTTAACTTTCTCCGCTGCTCTGTCGAGAGCCGTTTTCGGATCCACTCCCCTGAAAACGGCATCACTCATAGCTTGGAATATCGCGTCGGAAACCTGTGACCATTGAGGAATAGCTGGTCTAGTGCGTGCCACAGAAGCCAGTTTCATATAAAAGTCAAAGAACTCTATGGACTTGGATAGCTCCTTCTTGTCTACATCGGACCTGACTGGTATACGGGCTAGAGCAGCGTAGTATTTCGTCATCACATCGGCTCTTAAGAAAGCCTTCATTACTTTGACCGCTGTCTTGTATCGTTCAGGGGCCTTATCCTTTATAACAGCAGGTATCGTCATTATCCAACCTCCAGCAAGGGTCACTGGTACTCTACCTGGTTTGGATACTGGTAGTGGGAGAACCGCTATCATCTTTTCCCTCTCACTGGGAGTCGTACCAGGAAATCTGCTTTCGCTGGACGTCCAGTTTCCATGGGGATAAACTGCCCATTTTTTCTTTGCAAAATCGTTCCCCCAGAAGGTTTGCGTCTGGGGATCTATTCCGGCTTTGACCCTGTCAACAAGGAACTCTAGAGCTTTCACCCCTGCCTCGCTGTTGAACGCCGGGTAGAACTTTCCGTTCTTTCTTACGAGGATTTTTCCGCCTTCTTGCCATAGATAAGGGAAGAATTCGAAATCAGCCGCCCAGCTTCCGGACATATCGAGCCAGCAAGCGCCCGTTCCCTGACCGGATAGCTCAGCTTTGAGTTTTTTGCATGCTTTTATAAAAGTATCCCAGTACAGTAGATCTCCGGGATTGACGCCCGATTTTCTCAAGAGATCTGGCCAGTAGAACGTAGCACGAACATCTGTGTCGTACCACAATCCGTAGTAGTTCCCACTCCTTGGGGGCCATTGGGAACCATCTCTAAACGCCTTGAACCAGGTTTTGGCTATAGGTGCGACGACGTCGGTCAGATTTGCCAAATAACCGCCTTCAACGAATTCACCGAGCCATATGGAGTCTATCATCGCTATGTCTGGTGCGACCTTCGGATCTCTCGCCAGAAGCGTTGTCTCCAGTTTTGATCTGAGATCTCCGTACGAGAACTCTTTGATATCGAGTTTCACACCGGTGAGGTTTTCTACCAAACCCTTGACTGACTCCAGTCCATACCCTTGTGGCTCCCATATAACGACGGTTTTCTGAGCGTAAAGGGTAGTGGTTCCCAATACAATAACCATTGTAAGGATGAGAGTAGTGATGCCAAATTTCCTCATACCTAATCCCCCCTCCACAGATTCTTTAGTTGTATATACAATAATGAAGTTAAGAGATGTGTTGGATACTTGAGCATATTTCATGATATCACATAGAATTCATTAAATCCAAATTTTTTGCGACTTGTTTATACAACTACGCCCAGATATGAAAAAACTCCCTAGTATCTAGGGGAGCAAACCACGGAAATCTCAAGGGAGAGTTACAGGATCAACTCCTCTCCTCCACCCCTCGCTATGACGATCTCTCCAGCCTCTTCGAGCCTTCTTATGACGTTTATTATCTTCTGTTGGGCTTCCTCGACATCCTTCACCCTGACTGGCCCCATGAACTCGAGCTCGTCTTTCAAAAGCTGTGCAGCCCTTTTCGACATGTTCTTGAATATCTTCTCTTTGACTTCTTCCGATGCTCCTTTCAAAGCCACGGCGAGGTCTCTCGTGTCGACTTCTCTTAACACGAGCTGTATGGATCTATCATCGAGTTTGAGTATATCCTCAAAGACGAACATTCTTCTTCTGATCTCTTCCGCAAGTTCTGGAGTTTCCTGGGAGAGTCTTTCCATTATCGTCTTCTCAGTTTGTCTGTCTATGTTGTTCATTATCTCTGCAGCCGTATCAACTCCACCCACCTTGCTGAACTGCTGGCTAACAACACCGGAGAGTTTTCTCTCAAGGCTTTTTTCGATCTCTCTAACTATCTCCGGTGAGGTCCTTTCTAGGAGAGCGATCCTCTTGACAACTTCAACCTGGAGATCTTCTGGAAGAGCACCTAAAACTTGGGATGCCATAGCCGGTTCCAGATAGCTCAAAACAAGGGCAATTACCTGTGGATGCTCGTTTTGCAGAAAGTTCACAAGTTGAAGTGGATCCGTCTTTCTGACGAACTCGAAGGGTTTAACCTGGAGGTTTGAAACGAGCCTCTCTATTATCTTCATGGCTTTTTCAGGCCCAAATGCTCTTTCGAGAACTTTCTTCGCGTATTCTATACCACCCGTCGCGAGCATCTGTCTTGCTTTGAGTATGTTTGAGAACTCTTGGAGAACGACTTTCTTCTCCTCTTCGGAAACCTGTCCCAGGTTTGCTATCTCTATGGTGAGCATCTCAACGTCCGCATCGTCAAGGTGCTTCAGAACCTGAGCGGCTTTTTCAGGACCTAGGATAACCAGAAGTATAGCAGCTTTTCTCCTACCTGGAATATCACTCGCTTTCAGATCTCCCATATCAGACCACCTCCATCAGGAGGAGCTCCCTATCCAGAGCTTTATAACATAGGCTATGTCGGAAGGATCTTTTCCAAAAGCCTTTTCCAGTCTGTCTGTGAGTTCCCTTATTTCCTTCGACTCTTCCGTTAAAACTTCTTCTTCCACTTCTTCCTCTACGAGGGCTTTCCTCAACTCTTCCTCGAGTATAGACTTCCTTTCTTCGATGATCTTCCTCGCCTTCTTCTTCTTTATCTGAAGCATCAGGAGATATATCAATAGGAACATTATCACCGTCAGCATGATCGTTCCAATAGCGAGGAGCCGGAATTTGGCTTTCTTCTCTTCCTCGAGTTGTGCAGAGTAGAGCTCTTTCTCGATGGATCTGTCGAAAGGAAGGAATGCTACGGCTACCTTCAAATCCGTCACACTCGCGCTCGCGGCTATTCCTTTCTCCACGAGGTTCTTTACCTCGGATGCCCATTTGGTGATGTTGCCTTTTATCACTGAGGACGATGCATCCACAACAACCGAGATTGACATCTCGCTTATTTCTCCTTCTTCGTTCTGCATTATCTTCTCGTAAGTCTCGTTCAACTCGTAGTTCACCGTTTGACTGTTTCTCTCGTAGCTCCCACTTCCTTCACCGGTGACGTACTGATAGCCCGGTGGTATGTTGCTCTCCGATCCAACTGCTCCTCCACTCGGCGGCATGTTCACCGCTTTTTCACTCTCAGTCTGCTCGCTCCTTATCAACCCGCCTTTTCTATCAGGTTTTTCGTATTTCTTTATCTCCTTCTCTATCTTTGTCCAGTTGAGTTTTATATCCGGTATCACTTCTACTCTTCCCAATCCGAAAACCTTCTCAAGGGTGTTCTTTATCTTCTCGCGATAGTACCTCTCGAGTTCCATCTTAAGTTCCAGTTTACTCGAAGCCATCATCGTGTTCATATCAGCCAGAACTCTGTCGCTCAAAACCCTCGAATACTGGTCTATGACCTTAACGTTTTCGAGCTTCAAACCTTCAACCGCTCCAGCGACGAGCTCCATAATTCCCTTTATCTGTTCTCTTGTGAGCTCAACGCCTGGATCGAGAACCACGAGAACCGCTGCTCTAGGTTCCGTCATATTCCCTCTAACGTAATAGGTGTACTTCGGGAGGACGAGGTGAACCCGAGCTGCCCTTATACCGTTTATAGTCTCGATACTCCTTTCAAGTTCCCCCTGAAGCGCTATTTGATACCTAACCTGCTTGTCAAAGCTCGTTGCTCCGAGCCCTCCTTGCTCTATGAGTTCATATCCTTTGTCTCCTCTGAGCACTCCAGCTGCTGCTAGCTTCATTCTGACTTCGTACACGTTGTACTTGACCGGAATGTATATCCTGTTTCCCGGGCCGACCTTGTACGGTATTCCCATCTCTTCTAGCTTGTTTGTAACTGCTCCGGATTCTTCCTCGCTGAGCCCGCCGATCAGCATGGCGTATGGAGGATGGGCGGCGATGTAAATCCCTATCGCTATCGCCAACAAAATGGCGATAAACGTCCCACCGATCAGGTACCTCTGAGCGGCGGATCGGTTCTTCCACCATTCCTTGAATTTCTTCACGTATTCACTTAATCGGTTCCAGAAGTTCATGTTACCACCTCGAAATTATTTTACCACTGTTAAGTTTCCTTTTTCTGCAAGGCCAAGTACCAGGCTGCTCCTATGAGCATAGCCACAGCACTAAAAAGCTGAGCGGCTCTTATGTGTCCAAACCACAGGCTGTCTGTTCTCAGAGCCTCCGTCATGATCCTGCCCATAGAGTACAAGACCATGTATAAAGCTATCATCTCTCCTGGTTTTTTGTAGTGCTTCAGTATGTACACTGTCAGAATGGAAAACACCATGAAATCCCAAACGGATTCGTACAGAAAAGTTGGATGGAAGAACTTGTAGTTTATGTATTGAATGGGTCTGTGACTCTCCGGAACGAACATCTTCCATGGAAGGTTTGTAGGCACTCCAAAAGCCTCGTAGTTGAAGAAATTTCCCCATCTTCCTATTCCCTGACCGAGTGGAAAGAGCCACCCTATCACATCTAAACCTTCTACGAATGAGAAGGAAACGTCCTTTTTCAATTTTGTATAAAGCCATATCGCAAGTATGGCACCCAGAAATCCTCCGTGTATCGCTATCCCACCGTGCCAGATCTTTGGAATCTCCGAGGGATGATCCTTGAAGTAACTCCATTCAAACGCCACGTAGTACGCTCTAGCACACGTTATACCAATCAAAACTCCCCATAGGAGTGCCTCGTCCAGATGGTCTGTCTTCCATCCCTTTCTCTTGAAAAACCATCTCGCCAGGAAATAATCCAGGAGTATTCCAAAGGCTATGAGGGTTGAATACCATCTAAGCTCAAAATGTCCAGATTTGAATATGTACCTGCTGACTATGATCCTTCCCGGGAAAACCTGGGCTAGGAAAATCCAGATCAAGATTATCGATAGGACGATTGCCACTATCCAGATCCACTTTTTCCCCATATCTTCACCACCACGCTTTTGGGACTTAGAGAAGATAGTACCACATGTCCGCTGTCGAGCAATATAACGGACCTAGTTTTTTTTCCATAGGATAGATCTAAGATCTTTCCCTCAAAGTCAGCTGCCTCCCTGATCTTCTTCACTATGGAAGCTTCCACAGGGAGGACGGCTATAACTCTCTCCACAGGGAGATAGAACTTCCCAAAACTCTTCACAATTTGAGGAGAACCTCCTCAGGGGTTATTGGAAGCCGGTTTATCGGTATTCCCAAAGCGTCTGCGACAGCGTTGGCTATGGATGGCGGACTACTCATGAGAGATGGTTCACCAAGTCCCTTGGCTCCAAACGGACCTTTGGAGAACGTGGATTCAACGAACTTCACGTGAACTTTTGGTACATCCCTAATAGTTGGAACGATGTAATTGTTGAAATTCGTCACGATCATTCTGCCTTTTTCATCGTGCTTTATCTCTTCGGATATCGCGTATCCCATTCCCTGAACGACTCCACCTTCAACTTGCCCTTCTGCACCAATCGGGTTCAGAACTTTCCCTATATCATGGCTGACCCAAGCCTCCTTAACTTCCACCCTTCCCGTCAGAAGATCAACTTCCACGAGTGAGAGCTGCGTGGAGAACGTGTAGGTTACATAGGCTTCTCCCGTTCCAGTTTCGAAATCATAGTTCAGCCTCGGCGTGCTGAACCAACCGATCTCTGCTAATTTCACGTTAGCTGCGTTAGCTTCCTTTGCGATCTCGGAGAATGGGATCTCCTTACCATCGACTATCCAGTATCCGTTCTCAACTTTCACATCTTCCGCACCATTTGATTTCAAATACTCGATTATGTTATCCCTTATCCTCTCTGCGGCTATTCTCACTGCGTTCCCGGAAAAGACAGTCGTTCTCGAAGCAACCGTCGGTCCACTATCCTGAACTATCGATGTGTTCGGCTGCATAACTCGAACATCCTCCACGTTCACCCCCAGGACTTCTGATGCTATAAGGGCCATGACCGTCTTGGCCCCTTGTCCCATCTCAGTCCCTCCGATCATCACAAGAACGGAACCGTCCATCTTCACATGGACTTCTCCTGAGGATGCATCCAGGAACTGTCCAGCGGCTCCTAGAGAAACTCCGTATATTACGTGCGACCATCCGAGCCCACGTTTTCTGTATTTGTTTCCTTCGTTGAACTTTTTAACCTCCTCTTTGAGCTGTTCATAGTTTGACATTTCCTTGACTACCTTCAGAGTCTCCTTCGCCCCAACCGATTCCTCAAGAAGGTGACCAGTTGCTGTCTCTTTTCCAACTTCCAGCGCGTTCTTGTACCTTATCTCCCAAGGATCCATTCCAAGCCTTTTCGCCGCTTCGTCCATAACCCTTTCCATTGCAAAGAGGACCTGCGGTGATCCAAACCCCCTGAAAGCACCTGTAGGAACTTTATTCGTATAAACTCCGTACACGTCCACGTAGACGTTTTCAACGTCGTAAGCACTGGCGGCGTGGGTCAGAGATCTGTACATCACTATCGGAGTTAGGGTGGAGTACGCACCCATATCTAGGTAAACTGTGGCTTTAACCGCTTTGATCTTTCCATCTTTTGTGAGGCCAACCCTGTAGTGAGATTTCGACGGATGTCTTTTGCTAGTTTCTCTGAAGTCCATATCCCTGTTGTATATGAGCTTTACAGGCCTTCTGGTGAGGTACGAGAGAAGTGCCGCTTTCACTGCTATGTATGACGGAACGTCTTCCTTTCCTCCAAATCCCCCTCCCGTTTCCATCTGAATCACGGTAACTTTGTTTAGAGGAAGCTTGAGAACCTCCGCCACGTCGTTGTGAACGTAGAACGGGCACTGCATCGAACCGTAAATCGTCAACGTGTTTCCATCCCACCATGCGATCACAGACTGGGGCTCTAAGTAAGCGTGCTCTTGATAGCCCGTCTCAAAGTCCATCTCTACTACGAGATCACTCTCTTTAAATGCTTTCTCAACATCTCCCCTTCTTATCTTCTTGTGAAACGCCGCGTTCTTCTCTCCGTTGACTATGGGATCGTTCTTTAAGGCCTCATCGATCGTGAGAACGGGCTTTAATTCTTCTACTTCAAATTCGACCAGATTGACCGCTTCCTCAGCTGCTTCTTTTGTTTCTGCGGCTATCAAGGCGATTGGATCGGCTTCAAAGCGTATCTTTCCACCAACGGGAACCAGCACATGCATATCTTTGGTGACTATGCCCATCTCGTTGTTCGGAACGTCTTTGTATGTGGCTATCCTTACGACACCATCAACTTCCCTCGCCTTTTCGACGTTCAGAGATCTCAATATTCCGTGTGCTACTCCGGGGTAAACCACGGAGGCGTAGAGCATCTTAGGAAAACTCAAATCGTTCGTGAACTTCGCCTTTCCAAAAGCTTTTTCTATCGCGTCTATTCTTCTGACCTTCTTACCTATTGCCCTCATTTCATCACCCCTTCAAAAGAGATGGTATTTCGCAAAGAGCGAAGCCATGAGTATCGAGACTATCGACATGATCTTTATCAGTATGTTTATCGATGGCCCTGCAGCATCCTTCAGAGGATCTCCGACGGTGTCTCCGACTACGAGCGCTTTGTGCTCTTCTCCTCCTTTCACACCACATCCAAGTTTACCACTTTCGAGGAGTTTTTTAGCGTTGTCCCATGCACCACCCGCGTTCGCCATAGTTATGGCGACGAGCGATCCACTGACAACCGTTCCTATGAGCAGTCCCCCGACGAATTCGGGCCCGAACAAGAATCCGACGATTACGGGAGTGAAGAGCGCCAAAAAGCTCGGAAGTTTCATCTCCTTTAAGGCCTGCCTGTTGCTTATGGATATGCATCTGTTGTAATCTGGCTTTGCCTTTCCCTCTTTTATGCCTGGAATCTCTTTGAATTGTCTTCTAACTTCGTCTATCAGGGCTTTCGCGGCCTCGGTGACAGAGTCCGTTATCATAGCCGCAAAGAGATATGGAAGAGATCCGCCTATCAGTGCTCCACTTATGGTTTTGGCATCAGTTAAGAACATCCTGGCCTTTTCCCCAATTATGTTGAGTAGGTTCGCCTCGGATGCGGTTTTTCCTATTTCATTTATAGCCTCGGCGTTGAGCTGGGAGAATATGTATGAAGCGAACAGAGAAAGAGCAGCCAGAACAGCTGAACCTATGGCGAATCCTTTTCCTATGGCTGCGGTCGTGTTTCCTACTGCATCCAGTCTGTCGGTTATGTTCCTAATCTCTTCGTCGAGCCCCGCCATTTCACTTATTCCACCGGCATTGTCGGCGATCGGACCATAGCTGTCGACGGATACAGATGCTGCGACAAATGAGAGCATTCCAAGAGCAGCTATGGCTATTCCGTAGAGTCCGGATATGTGGCTTGCCAGGAGAATGCCGATGACTATCGTAACTATCGGAAGAAAGGTACTCCTCATGCCGAGCGATATTCCACTCGTCATGACAAGACCAACACCGCTCTTGGATTTGAAACAGAGGTTTTTGGTCGGCTTGTACTTGTCGCTCGTGTAATATTCAGCCCAGTATCCTATGAGCATACCGACTATTATCCCCACGATCATTGCACCCCATGGAGAGTACCAACCGTATCTGAATCCGACCATTCTGAGGTCGTGAAACTTTCCGAATAGGAGGTAACTCAGAAGAGTTCCAAAGATGAGAGTTATTATCGCGGATGTCCACAAGCCAGCGTCTAAATCATGCTGAGGTTCATCAGAACCCTTTTTCATCAGGACAAAGGATATACCTATCATCGACGAAACAAGCCCCATAGCCGCGAGGGCGAGGGGAAAGATTATCATGTTCTTCATGAGATCGTGATCTATTTTGGAGTAATAAATTGCGAACATGTAGGTTGCCAAGACCATCGCAGCGACGATGGACCCGACGAAAGATTCCAAAAGATCCGAGCCAAGTCCGGCTATATCTCCGACGTTGTCCCCAACGTTGTCAGCGATGGCGGCTGGATTCCTTGGATCGTCCTCTGGAAGACCTACTTCGGTCTTTCCTACGAGATCTGCAGCCATATCCGCAGCCTTGGTGTATATACCCCCACCTACTCTGTTGAACATTGCCACGAGTGAGCAACCAAGTGCGTAACCGGATATATTCATTGCGAATGGAATGTAGTTTATCCCAAGCCAGTTGGTCACAACTTTTATATCGGTAGCCTGACCGCGGAGTTTTCCAA
>JALVXE010000012.1:51938-53761 GCA_027038385.1 Thermotogaceae bacterium | reverse complement strand
TTCCAAATATCAGATAAACTACGCCGAGTCCGAGAACCGCGAGTCCAGCGACTGATAGTCCCATGACCGATCCACCCGCGTACGCAACTTTCAAGGCGTCTGAGAGCTTTCTCGTCGTTCTCGCAACATTCGCGACTCTAACGTTTGAGGTCGTCGCAGCCCTCATGCCTATGTACCCTGCGAGCATGCTCATGATGGATCCGAATATGAAAGACACTCCTACGTACCACTCGGTTATCACAGAGAGGACTATTGCGACGAACAAGGCAGCTGTGAAGACCGCCTTTGCCTCGTCTGCCAAGAACGTCTTCGCCCCTTCTCGTATGAACGAAGCGATCTCGGACATTTCCTCGGTTCCCTCGTCTCTCTTCTTAACGTACAAGTAATTAGACAACGCATAAATAAGCGCAATGACCGATGTTGCGAGTACCCACCATATGTGCATAACTCTCCCCTCCCGGAGATTTTTGCGGTTGAATTATATCGAAAAGACGGTTGGGAAAAGAAAAATTCCCAAAGAGATGGACAAATTATAATGAGGATACCGATATTTTGCAACACAACGGATTTTACATTAGAATTGCTTTAGCAGGAGGTGAGCCTTTGCAAGCTGTCATATTGGCTGCTGGAATGGGGAGAAGACTTGGCAAATATACCAGAGAAGTTACCAAGGGAATGGTCAAAGTTGCCGGTAAAACGCTCATTGAACGTGCTCTTGACTCTCTCGTGGATAAAGTCGACAGGGTGATAGTGGTCGTCGGATATAAAGCCAAGAAGCTGAAGAGATTCCTCGGGGACTCGTACAAAGGCTTGAAGATAACCTACATCAACAACCCGCATTATCAGACCACGAACAACATATATTCGTTATGGCTCGCATCCGAAGAGATGAAAAAGGACGATTCAATACTCCTTGAAAGCGATGTGATATTTGAAAAGGAGATCATGGATCGACTCGTTGGAAGCAAGGGAGAAGCGATAGCCGTCGTTCACAAACTCGAAGATTGGATGGATGGAACCGTGGTTCTGCTGGATGATTACGGGAATATAACATCCTTCCTGGATAAAACCGCTGTGATTTGGGAGAACTCTGCAAACTATTACAAGACAGTCAACATATACAAATTTTCAAAGGAATTCTTCTCAAAGTTTTATTTTCCCTTTCTCAAGGCCTACGTCGAATCCAGCGGATACTCTTCATACTACGAAGTCGTACTCTCGCTGATAGTTGGCTTGAAGAACATAAACATAAGATCTCTGATAATAGATGGTCTCAAGTGGTATGAGATAGATACACCGGAGGATCTGTGGACTGCGAACGTGATATTTTCTGATCTGAACGAAAGATACGAACTCTTGAAAAGATCCTATGGGGGATACTGGAGGTTTCCAAACCTAAAGGACTTCTGTTATCTGGTGAATCCGTATTTCCCTAGTGAAGGGTTTCTATCTCGTATGAGGAAGAACTTTGAAGATCTTGTAACTTCGTATCCGTCCGGAAGGGATAGAGTCAAGCAGCTCCTGTCGGAAGTTTTCGGTGCTGATCAGAAGTTCATCACGGCTGGAAACGGGGCTTCTGAGATAATCAAGATCCTCTCGGATGTTCTGAATGGAAGTTTTGGAATAATTGTGCCGACTTTCGAGGAGTATCCGAACAGGATAGATGGTATGTTGACAAGAAAAGTGGAAAATGACGACTTCAGATATTCAGAAAGAGAAATCCTAGAACTCTTTGAAAAGGTCGACAACGTGGTGCTCGTGAACCCCGACAACCCGAGTGGAAATTTCATAGAGAGGGCGGGAATATTGAAAATCCTTGAATC
>JALVXE010000012.1:25512-51928 GCA_027038385.1 Thermotogaceae bacterium | reverse complement strand
TTGATGAAGAGATGTTACTCAAGTACCCGAATCTCGTCGTCATCAAGAGTATAAGCAAGAGCTACGGTGTCCCTGGAATAAGACTTGGCGTGATGGCGACTTCTGATGAAAACCTCCTGAAAGAAGTGGAGAACAACATGCCCATATGGAACATAAATTCGTTCGCGGAATACTTCCTGCAGAAAATAGGATCTTACAAAGACGATTATTCTTTGGCGTGTGATCTGATAGTCAAGGAGAGAAGTTTTCTGATCAGAGAGTTGTCCAAGATAAAAGGCATAGAAGTTTTCCCATCTCAAGCGAATTTCGTTCTGTGCAGAGTTGACAATTCCAAGGAAATGGCTCTGAAACTTTTAGATAGGGGAATATTCATAAAGGATTGCCAGGGGAAGCTCGGTATATCTGAACCTAGGTACATCAGGTTGTCTGTTAGAAGCAGAGAAGACAACGAAAAGTTGGTAGAATCGATTAGAGAGGTTCTGTGTGATGAGGTTTAAGGATACTTTCAAATACTTCGATTCTCCCGCGTCTTTGGTGTCCTACTTCTTCGCGGACAGGTTAGCAGCACCACTGGTGTGGATGAACGTTAACTTTCTAAGAATTCATCCGAACGTCATATCTTTGTTTTCTGGATTATTTGCCGTCTTAACAGTCTGGGAATTCTTCGGGGGAAATCTCACCGTAGGGGCTGTTTTTTACCTTCTGTCGTTCTTGTTCGACTCGGTGGACGGACCTTCCGCACGTGCAATGGATAAGAAAACACGCCTTGGAGTCGTTCTAGAGGTGTGGTTCGATTCGACGAGACTCATTGGATCCTCTTTCGCCTTGGCCTGGAATCTTTACGAAAGCTCAGGCAACTTCACATGGATGGTTATGTTTCTGGTCTGGGGTATATCGTTTGGAGCGGGGATTTGGACATACGAAAAGGCTAAGGAAACTTTCAAGGAGGAGATGTTCAGAAAGCCAGAGGGGACTTATTCTTTCACACCATTTGTGACATGGATGGATTTGGAAATGCTGGAATTTTTCTTTGCACCACTATTTGGATTTGTCAAGAGCGGGTATGTTGTGTTGTCTTTTGGATACTTTCTAACAACCGTTGGTATGTCCTTATACATGGTTTTCGTGGAAGATATAAACAGGATTTTCAAGGGAAAGGGGAAAAAGGAGCGGTGAAGAAATTTCTGATAAGCGCTATAATAGCCGTTTCCATAAGCCTCGGGACGATGATTCTCATAGGTTTCTTTAGCGGAGGTATGGACTTCATCAAAGGGGTTCCACTCGAAATACACCTTATCACGTTTTTTGGATTCGTTCTCCTTTATGTATTTGGAGGTTTGAGCACAAAGCTTTTCATGTGGTTTCTTGGATATAAGATCAGCTTTTTGAACTCTCTTGAGAATTTCTTCTTCGGGAACTTCTTCTCCTACATAACACCCATGTACATAGGAGGCCAGCCGTTCCAGATTCACCATCTATCAAAATTGGGGGTCAAGTCCGGAGATGCCACTAATTTCGTGATGACGAGGCTTTTTGAATCGTTTATAACAACGCTCGTTCTCGACATAGCTATATACGATTACGCCATGTCGAAGCTCAACTTCGGAATGGTTGGGGAAACTCTTATAAAGCTAGGTTTCATATTCCAATTTCTGTGGACAGCACTGATACTTCTATTTCTGTTCTCCCCGAATATTTTCCACTTCCTCATGAAACCTCTTTTCAGAATTTTCAAGAGGAGCAGAGACCTTGAAGACTGGCTCTTGAGTTTAAAGGAAAGCGTCAGAACTGTGTGGAAGAAGAAACCGTTGGCTCTCGTGTTTGATACGATGTGGTGGCTTGTCAACATAAGCATACATGCAGTACCTTTTTACATGATTTTTAAACATTTCAACCCAAATTTCAAAATGGGGTTCTTTCACCTATTGGCCGTACTGTCCTTGATTAACACGATAGCCTACTACACTCCAACACCAGGAGCTACAGGCGGAGTTGAGGGGATCTATCACATAACACTTTCTGGCATTGTTAGCTACGATGCGATCACACTCGCGCTCTTTACATGGCGCGTCTACAGCTACTACATACCCATACTCATTGGGATACTGCTCGTATGGCGTATGAAAAAGCTCGTATAACAAGGTGATAAATGTGAAAAGTCTGATCCTTTACTTTCTCTCAGGTTTTACAGCGGGTTTTCTTTTCATCTTTTTCACAGGCTCGAGCTTTCTCGGAGTGTTTCTAGTGGCCGCTCTGAGCATAGCTTTTGAGGTTTTCTTGTACATAAGGGGTGTCCCTCCGAAGAGGGAAGAAGCATCCGACTTTGTATGTATCGTGATCCCAGCGTACAACGAGGAAGGTTCCTTAAAGAGATCTGTAGAATCGGCTTTGAATCAAAGCTATGAGAAAAGAGTCGTGGTCCTCGTTAATGATAACTCCACCGATAGCACGGGAGCTTTGATGAAAAAATACGCTGAAGAAAACGAGGGTGTAATCTACCTAGAGAACAAGAAAAATCTGGGAAAGTTTGGATCCATAATGAGGGCTTATCGAGAGGTGGAGGCAGATGTGTACGTCATAGTCGATGCGGACAACGAGTTTCCAGAAAATTACGTCGAGTATTACGTGAGCAGGATGAAGGGTATCGACGCTCTTGAGTCATCTCTTTCTTCGTACAATTCTTGCAACAGCTTCACCTCGATCATTCACACCCTGGAGATATCCCTCATGAGTTCTATAAGGGTGATGAATCTCTTTCCGAATTTCACAGGTAGGGGGATGTTCATAAGAAGGGAGGTTTTTGAGTTTCTCGATAAGGAAAAAATATCTGGTAAAGACGATGGCGCCATGATGAACGTAGCGATGAAATTCGGAAGATTCAGATACAGATACTTCACAGGGCCGATCTTGAAGGAGTACGCCACGGAGAAATTCCGGGATTTCGTGAACCAACGGGATAGGTGGTACATACTCGGCATGCTGGAAACCATCAAAAAGAGTTCATGGGAGATCCCGATGATCTTCGGACTCTATTCAGGGCTGGTGTTTTCCACCCTGTCCCTAGGAATTGTCCTTCCAGCGCTCGGATTTCTTCGATACGGAGTACTATCATTAGAGCTTATAGCCGGGACGTTCATTCACTCGTCCATATATTCGAAGAAGCTTGAAGTTGGGTGCAACCTGCTTGTTGGAGGCGTTCTCGGAGTCGTTATGATAGTTGTAAACGTATCTTTGATATTGAGGTCGTTCTTAAGGATAGTACTCGGAAAGGTCCCGAGCAGTTGGTACAAGGTTTCGAAGTCGTGAATGTGATGTTCTGATATAATAGCGCTGTCATGAATACAAAAAAGATCCTCATATCGATCCTCGTGGCCTTCATATCGGGTTTCACGGTTGTGGTGTTCTTGGACCTCTTTCACAGAGGCAAGGCGGGGTTTTTTAGCTTGCTCAGCTCCTTGCCAATTTACGTTTATTTCATAGCCTTTCTCATATTCACGAGCTCGTACTTCTTAGAAGCTTTCAGGATATTCTATCTCGCCAGGCACAGAGGATACAAGGTGGGCTTCTTCAACGCACTTTACAACACCATAATAGGATACCTATTTTCCTTTCTCACTCCATTCGCGATGGGGGGACAACCGTTTCAGGTAGTTCACCTATCAAAGCTTGGAATGGATTCTGGATATGCCACGGGGATAATGGGAACGAGGGTGCTGGAGAACTCCCTAGGTGGTGCTGTGATAGCCTTGATAATGCTCAACACCAGTCTTGGGTGGATCTTGAAAAGAGGGCATCTGGTTATAATCGGTATAATCATAAGTTTATCCGTATCGATCGCGGTTGTTTTGGCTATGCTGAAACCTAAGATTTTGATGCCTCTGGTCAGGATGTCATCGAAGATCGTCAAAAAAGATCTAGAAAAACCGTTTGACAAGTGGAGAAGAAATTTCGAGCTTGGTGTCAATTACATCTGGAAGGATAATTTTCACTTGATGATTTTCGACGTCTTGGAATGGCTCGCAACACTCGTCATCCAGATATATTCACTTTTTTACGTGCTGAGCTTCCTTTCAGATATCAAACTCAATTTTTGGCTAGTCTTTGGATCGGTTAACGCGGTTAACGCCTTGGCATATTTCATACCTACACCGGGAGCATCTGGAGGTATAGAATTCACTTATCAGTACGTATTATCGGGGATAACTATGGACAGCGGGATAGCCCTCAAAGCGGTCACCGCTTGGAGAATTGTGGCTTATTATTCTCAGATTATCCTTGGAATGATGTTTTTGGGTATGTTCAGAAGGATTGGATTGGGAGGAAGCGAATGAGCTTAGTATGGGTCTTTTTCTCGTTAGCCGTTTTCGCCGGGGTGTTCACGGTACTCATAGGAAAGTACATAAACTACATGAGAACGACCAGGCTTCATGTCAACATGAAGCGAGATTTCAAACCATTCGTTTCCGTAGTCATACCTACGTGGAACGAATCCGACGTAATAGAAAACACCATAAGGAATGTTGAAGGAAGCTTTTACGAACACTTCGAAATAATAGTGGTGGATGACAGATCGGATGACGGAACTTATGAGATCTTGAAGAGGTTGGAAAGCGAATATTCAAATCTGGTCGTTCTCAGAAAGAAAGGGAGGAAGGGAAAACCCCAGTCGATAAACGAGGCAATGGAAGTCGCAAAGGGGGATATCATACTCTTTCTAGACGCGGATTCGAGAATCCCGCCTGAGTACATATCTACGCATGTTGCATGCTTTTCACATAGCGATATAAACATGATATTCACGGATTTCGAGCCGTACAACTACAAGCCAAAAAACCTTGCCCATAAGATTCAAGAGATCTTTTTCTCCTTCGCAAAAGATGTCATATACTCGAACATATTCCTCAGGATGATCTTCATGGGAAACGGAGTCTTCTTCAGAAGAAAGGTCTTGGAAAAGGTCGTTCCGATAGATCCGACAACGCTAGTGGACGACTTCACCATAGCGTCAAAACTCTCGAAAATGGGAATAAACGAAATCTTTTCCATATACCCATGGGTGAACATACAGTACGCCAATTCCTTGAAAGACCTTTGGAAACAGCACATGAGATGGTACTACGGTGGATTCAGGGAAATAGTCAAGTTCATGAAATCCGGAAGTCTTAAATATACACTTGTTTATATATACTCGATAGCCTTCTTCACCAGTCCCATATGGTTTACAGCACTTTGGATTCTCTTTGGGGATGGTTGGCTGTTTTTCGGGCTGTACCTTATAGCCTACGCTTACTCTCTGTTCGCATTCTCTCAAATCTTGGATGTCAACAGGAGGCTGAGCGTTCTTTCTTCTTTGATCCTCCCAGCTTTTGTCATGGTATTCGAGCTCTCCGTTCTGATACCCGCGATGTTAAAATCGTTGTTTGTCGAGAGATACTACGAAGTAGTGGACAAAATAGGAGAGAAGATGAACAAGAAGTTGAGGAAAAAGGAAAAAGAGGAGGATTGGTACAAGGTAAAGAGAGACAAGTTCTGAAGGGGGTGCCATGATGGACTGCGTCTTCTGCAAGATAATAGATGGTGAGATACCGTCTGAGAAGGTTTACGAAGACGAGGATTTTTTGGTCATAAAAGACATACACCCGGTGGCTCCCGTCCATCTCCTGGTCCTTTACAAAAAACACGTTGGAAAGATCCACGATCTGTCAGAGGAGGACAAAAAGAAGCTCTCGAGGATATTCGAAGTGATAGCTAAAGTTGCGAAGGATAGCGGAATCTTGGATAGCGGATACAGGGTGGTGGTCAACAACGGTCCCGATGCTGGACAGGAGGTGGATCATCTGCACTTCCACGTGATAGGCGGGAGGAAGCTGGGGAAGATAGCGTGAAGAGAGTGGTGATAATCACCACGGGTGGAACCATAGCCATGACCAAAACACACAGGGGGGTTGTTCCGTTTTCTGAGGGAAATTCCCTTATAACCCAGATACCGGATTTGGACAAGGTTGCTGAGATAGACCATGTCGAGTTTTCCAACGTTCCGAGTCCTTACATGACGCCCGAGATGATGTGGAGCCTGTCAAGAATGATCCAGTCTGTCGTGGATGATCCGGACGTGGATGGGGTGGTGATCACCCATGGTACTGATACCCTCGAGGAAACATCTTACTTTTTGGACCTGACGGTGAAAACCGAGAAACCAATAGTGTTGACCGCCGCAATGAGGAACATAAACGAGCTCGGAACGGACGGACCGAGGAATGTCCTATCTTCTTTGAGAGTAGCCTCGTCGGATGAAGCGGTCGGCATGGGTGTTATGGTGTGCCTGAACGATGAGATACACGCGGCAAGAGAAGTTACGAAGACCTACACGAGCAACGTTGCAACTTTCGAGTCACCAGGTTATGGACCACTTGGAATAGTCGATGAGGATGCGGTTGTATTCTTCAGGAAGCCCCTGCTTAGGATGAACATAGAAACGGATGGAATAGAAAGCAGGGTAGCGCTGGTAAAAACTTTCACTGGAGATGATGGTGATATCCTTAGAAAGGTTGTGGAGATGGGATACAAAGGAGTGGTGCTAGAGGGTTTTGGAAGGGGGAACGTCCCGCCGAAGGTTGCCGATGCTGTTTCAGACGTTGTGGAAAGAGCGGTCGTAGTTCTGACATCTAGGTGTTTCAAAGGAAGAGTTTTGGATGTCTACGGCTACAAAGGTGGAGGAGCTGATCTCGTGAGAAGGGGTGTCATACTCGGTCAGGAAGTGTCGGCTCAGAAGGCGAGGATAAAGCTCATGGTCGTTCTGGGAAAGACCAGAGACAGAAAGAAGATAAGGGAGTATTTTGAAATCTCAAGGGCGGGTGGGGAGATATCGTTCTGAAAGACAGGAATCTCGCAGCTCTGATAACTCTCATTCTGTTTCTTTTCATAGTCGCGGTTTTCATGATAAAGGACGTAGCGGCCGTCCTTATATTGGTATTCATATCTGTCTCGATACTCAAAGCTCTGAACGACCTGGTGGAAAAGCTCGTCAAGAGAAGATCTATCAGCGTGTTGATATCAATAGCACTTTACTTTCTCTTCTTGGCCTTTACGATTTGGCTGATAGTTCCAGCGGTTGTAAAGGAGTCTGGCAGTTTCTACAACTTGATGATAGGCGAGGTAAACCTAAAGAGCTGGAAGAAGTTCTTTGAAAACGACAGAGTTCTGGATCTCTTTCAGAAATTCATCAACTACATGAAACCTAAGATAAACGATTACGTTAATACCACGTTAACCTTGATTGCGACCTCGACACCAAAATTCGCGATGCAGATATTCTTCATAGTCCTGGGTACAATATACTCGCTTGTTTACTTTGATCACCTGAGAAATCTCCCAAAAGTTCTTTACCCGAAAAGGCTCTATCCATTGGTTCTACCATTCTCGAACGAACTTTTCGCGAACCTCATGAGATTCGTCCAGGCGGTTTTCGTAACGGCTATGCTCACGGGAATACTGTTTTTCATCTCGTTCGAAGTCATGGGACTCAAGTACAGCGTAACGATAGGTGTTTGGGCATTCGTGACTAATTTCATGCCGATAGTCGGGGTCCTGTTTGAATACATACCGGTGCTCCTGTTCTCGATCTCTCTTGGGTTTAAAGGAGTTATAATCATGACGTTAATAACCCTTGCGATACATACCGTTTCTTTCGTAACGTTCATACACATGATGAAGGGATATTCGAACATAAGCCCGGTGGAGATGCTGTTCTTCATATTGCTCTTGTGGAAAATCTACGGGTTGATGGGTATATTCGTGGCAGTTCCACTTACGATATTCATAAACACCTTTTGGAAGTACTTCGTAAAGCCTCGCTTTGAAGAGGAGGAAGCGATTTGAGAATTTTACTCGTGATACTCATCGCGGTTGTGACCTTGTCGTTTTCCGTAACCAAACAGGATATCTTGAAGGCCTCGAGAGAGGATATAGAGAAAGCGGTGAAGCTCTTGAAGATATACATAGCTCAGCACCCAGATGAGAACGTCGAGGACATAGGAAAAATTGTTTTCGTCAAGAAAAAGCTATCATCCGATCCGTTCATAGGAGAGGCAGTTGTTAGGGAAGATTTCGATGCTCTCTTAAAAGGCTTGGTGGAAAAAGGTGGGATTAGTGAGGGACTTTTGAAAGACCTTGAGGTCGTGTTCAACTTCAAGGAAGAGCTTGAGAAGCGTTTGGAGAAGCTCGATGAGAATGCTGTGAAGGTGTGCGACATGGTGGGAAGATATATGAAAGTAAACTGCGAAGGGGTCGTTGAGAAGATCGTGGATGAATACGTGGAAAATCCTTTGAAATTCGATCCAAAACCCTATATTGATCTCGCGTGCTTTAAAAAGGACGACGTGAGAAAGAGCCTGTCCAGAGCACTCGAGGAGAAATTCGAAGAGGGGGAGAAGTACTACCTAAAGGTATGGACTTTGGCAAAGATGCTCAACGTGAGTTTCCCGCACTTGAAAGATCTTGACGATTACTCCAACCTATCCATGGATATAGACGAAGCCTTGAAGAACGGTATATCTGAGAAAACTTATTCCGATTTGATGAGAAGGCTGAACAATCTAAAGGTGGAGAAGGTGGACCTGGAGAAAAAAATGGAGAACTTGAGGAAGATGGTGTCCGTGGAACCAAAAGAGCGGGAAAGGAGCGTCAACGGGAAAAAGCCGATAGTCACGTATATAGCCGTGACGGTTGTATCGGCTGCGGTTTTCCTCATAATACTCATGCTCATAGATTCAAGGCACAGCGTTAAGAGGATGAAGAGAAAGATAGAGAAAGATCCTCTCAACCCAGATCTTCACATAAAACTTGCCGAGCTGTACGAACGTATAGGAAGATTGGAAGATGCGATGGAGGAGTACAAAATAGCCTCGAAGCTTTCGGAAAGCAAAAAGGACGAAGACTAGCTTTTTTGAGCAGCGTACTTGAAGTACTTGAGCTCCACCTTGATCATTTTCCTTCCTTCGCACATCAGTGTGACTTCGTCTAGGAACACGTTCACGTTGATCACCTTGCACCTTTTTCCCTCGTATTCCACGGAGCTCCCCTCATCGGGTACATCTTTCAAGGCTTCCTCATAAAAGTCATGTTCATATGTAAGGCAGCACAGCAATCTTCTACACGTTCCAGATATCTTCGCTGGATTTATCATCATCTGCTGCTTCCTCGCGTGTTTCAGAGTGACCGATTGAAATTCCCTTAAGAATACTGTGCAGCATGCAGGCCTTCCACAGAGGCCGAGCCCACCCATGAGTTTCATCTCATCTCTGACGCCTAGCTGCTTGAGTTCTATGCGGGTTTTGAAGTTCTTTGCAAGTTCTCTAACCAGCTCCCTGAAGTCCACTCTCTCTTCCGATGAGAAGAAAAAGACAAGTTTAGATCTATCGAAAGTGTATTTCGCGAGTATCGGTTTCATCGGAAGGTTCATTTCCCTGACGAGCTTCTTGAAAACTTCCTTGGCTTTCCTGGCATCTTCTTCGTTTTTTTTGTGGATCTGCAAATCCTCCTCTGTGAGCTTTCTGACGATCGCTTTCAAGTCATACCCGAGCTCCTCTATGCTCATCTCCCTCTTTCCGATGACCACCTTGGCGACCTCGAGCCCGAATTCCCCTATGACGAGAACGAGATCCCCTCTCTTTATATCTTCTCCGTTATCGGCGTAGTAATGTATTCTACCGACTGGAGAGAACTCTACACCGTATACGTCTGCTGTGAGTTCCAAGCTTCATCCCTCCTCCTGGCTTCTCTGTATCTTATCGCAATGTTGTAAGTGGTCAAATGGTTGTTGAAGTTCGGTAGTCTCGCCCTGGCCACAGAGTCAAAGAAATACATGCTCTCGGTATCAGGGATTTTTCCATCTGCCTCCAAGAGCCAGAGAGCCACTCTTGATAGCAGAGCGTTGATCTTGAACAGCTGCTTCCCAGAGTAATTCGAGATTACGAGATCCACTAGGCTTAAGAATTCTCTTTCATCGGAGAGAGCGACCCTTTCCAGAATATCAAAAGCCGAAAGATATGACTTCAAGGTCTCTCCGGATAACTCTCTCACCAAATCCTCGGGAGGAGAACTCTTAACGAACCCAAGAATCTCCAGAGAATCTCTGAGCTCTTTTCTGATTTTCCAAACGTTTTCGGCTATCTTGTCCACCCAAGGATTGACGTTTTCTTCAAGCGGTGGTGGGTTCAATACAAACTTAACCACCCTGCTCCTTATAGTTGGGAGGAGCAGATGCCACCTCGTCGTTGTCAGGATTATCACCGCATGCCTAGGGGGCTCTTCGAGGATTTTCAAGAGCGCGTTGGCCGCTTGCTGGTTTGTCCTGTCCGCATCGTATATGAAGACGTATCTTCTGCCGAGCCTATCTGGTGCGTATGTCAGAAAATTCCGTATATCCCTGACCTCGTTTATACCTATTTCCATCCCCTCAGGGTCTATCACCATCACGTCCGCAAAGTCAACTAAGACGCCTTCAAGATCCTTTAAAATTCTTTCTGCTCCATCTTTGAGATAATCAGAATCCCTTCCTGAGAAGGCGATAGACACGCCGGAAGAATTTTTTATGAAGTTCTCTATCTTTTCCAGATTCATCACCAGCCCATGTAATTCTTTATGTTCGCATCGTCTTTCCTCTCTATCTCTATGTACTCCTTCGGACCTGTCATCACGATTACTACTCCAGGACCATGACCTGTTGTCACACAATTCGAGTGCACAACGACCCCCACGGATATGTACCCTTCTTTGTAACCACCCACTCCATACTTGCAATCGTGGTTGTCTATGGCCACCAAGTCTCCTATTCTCAACTTGTCTATTCCGTACTCCTTAACGAGATGCTCGTCCCTGGTGTTTATATCGTAATCCGTAGCGGCGGGATTCGTTGCCCCTATTCCTGATCCCATCATAAATCCTGGTACTATGGTGACTACAGGTGATATTATCTTTCCACCATCATCTTTGAATATCCTCTCGAACAGTTCAGGATCTATGTTGTAGACCGCCACGTCTGGATACTCCAGGATCTTCAAGCCCTGTCCCCAAGCTTTTATCAATATCTTGTCTCCCACGGATAGCTTTTCCTTATCTGGAATGTGGATTATGACGTGTTCAATACCACCGTGTTTTCCTATGACGAACCCTTTCATTCCTTTTCCATCTCCAGACACAACTACGGCTTCGTTGCCTATGCAAGCCAAGGACATAAGAGCCTCGTTTTGGGATTTGTCCTTGTTCTTTATTGATACATCTGGTTCGACGTGATCTGCGTACGGTTTGAACGCGAGGTCTCCAATAGAGAAGTTGTACGTTATCCCTCCAACACTCGGAACGTAGTATACGTTTCCGTCTCCATCGAGTCTCGGCATCCTCACCACGGGATGTGATATCTCACCAAGTACAGATATCATAACCACGCGTTCCTCATTGGTTGTCACACTTTCACCCCTCTTTTCCAGCTGACGAACTTCTCTATATCATCGACAATGAGAGCATCGAAGAGTTGTGCGTGTTTTTTAACGAAATCCAAGTCGTTTGTGTTCCAAAGGAATACTTCTATGCAATTTTCTTTCATGATCTCTATGAACTTAAAGGTAAGATCAGGGATGATATCAAACGCGTCTTTTGGTATATGGACGGAGTGAGGGTGAGTTTTCAATATATAACCTATGAGAACCTGTGGATCCATGTCCTTGTGTTGTTCATCCAAGAGGAACGCAAAATTCATGTTGGGATGATGGTACTTTAGTTCTTTTACAAGGTTGTGATCGAAAGACGAAAATATCGCTCGATTTTTCAATCCCTTATCTATGACCACTTGTACCGCCATCTCACCCGCATCGAATTCCTTGACCTCCACTATAACCCACCTTCCCTCTGGAATTACCTCCAAAACCTCTTCAAGGCTCGGCACCCTTTCTCCCCTATACCTGAAAGTCTCGATTTCTTCAAAAGAGAGATCCCTCCCTTTTTTGTTGACTCCGAATATCCTAGACATATCCTCATCGTGGAATATGTAGAGCTTTCCGTCTTTTGACAACCTCACATCCAGTTCTATACCATCAGCCCCCATCTCAAAAGCTTTCTTGAAAGCCGTGAGGGTGTTCTCTGGATATTTCAAAGAGTACCCACGGTGAGCGAATATCATCATCTCTTGAACACCTCCAGGGCGTTTTCTAAGGTTATTTTTGAAATATCCTCGTAGTTCATATCGAGAATTTCAGACAGCTTCTCTATAACAAACCTGACGTAGGAGGGTTCGTTCCTCCTTCCTCTGAGCTTCTGCGGTGGGAGATAAGGACTATCGGTTTCTGTAAGGATGTTTTGGACTCCAACAGCTTTTACAGCTTCCCTAAGATAGTGGTTCTTTGGATAAGTGGCTGGCCCTCCTATTCCCAGGAAAAATCCAAGCTTTACGAATTTCAAAGCCCATTCTCTATCCGCCGAGAACGCGTGTATGACCCCGGGTGGATCTGGAAGGTCAGAACAGGAAAGAATTTCGTAGGCGTCTTCATAAGCATCTCTTATGTGGATGACGAGAGGCATGTTCAGCATCGCGGCAAGGTCTATCTGAGATTGGAAGATTTCTTTTTGAACATCTTTCGGTGATATGTTCCTGTAGTAATCGAGTCCACACTCGCCGATAGCCACGACATCCACGTCCTTTATAATGTCCTGAAGATGTTCGAGAAAGTGTTCATCCACGTCTTTTGAATCGTGAGGATGCACGCCAACTGCTGCTTTAAAACCGTACTTCTTCGCGTATTCCAAAGCCTTTTTCGAATCCTCGATGTTCACGCCTATGTTCAGAAGGAATTCTCCTCCGGTGTCTTTAAACCTCTTCACAACGTCGTCTAAATCTTTTTTAAACCTTGGAAAGTGTATGTGTGCATGGGTATCTGCATATCCCATAACTCACACCTCGTTCCCCCTGCCAAAATCATCCTGAAGCCTTATTATGTCATCTTCTCCAAAATAGTCTCCGATTTGAACTTCTATGACCTCAACCAGCTCGTCATCGGATGGGTTTTCTAACCTGTGCGGGGTTTCAACCGGTATGAAGACGCTCTCTCCAACTTTTAGATCCATAATCTTGTCACCGAGAGTCACCCTCGCAATTCCCTTGACAACCGTCCACCTTTCAGAACGCCTTTTGTGGAGCTGAAGGCTGAGCCTCTTCTTGGGAAGAACCGTTATTCTCTTGACTTTGTGATCTGGAGCGTCTTCCAGAACGGTATAGCTCCCCCAAGGTCTGTAAGCGGTCTTGTGGACCTTCCTCATATCACCTTCCGCGTACTTATCGAAGATATTCGTGAAATTATCTTCACGGGTTACAAGGGTAACGTCATCGGTTACCACGACTTTCACATCTTCAACGTCGGATATGACCCTGTAGTATCCCGTATCCATAACCCCTCTTCCTTTCAAAACTCCAGGGAGATCTTCGAGTTTTGCAACCTCAGCATCTACTCTCAAAAAATACCCGTTGCTTGGGACCTCAAAATCTTTTGAGTAAAACGCTATGATCTCTCCATCTTTGCTTAGGACAACTTCCTCATCTTCTCTCAAATTCTTCAAAGTCTCTAGCTCGATCTCTCTCAACAGGATTGGTTTTACAACGAGCGCTGGAAAATCTAAATCAAAATTTATCGGCACCCCTATCTCATCTGCTTGTCTTTTTGCCATAAAGGATATCCTCTTATCCACGTTCACGCTCAGAGAATTCGAGATTTTTGAAAAAGTCTTCAAAGTCATTTGAAACGGCGAGAGATCTCCCAGCCTTTGGAAAAAGTGCGGATAGAGTTCTCTCGATATGGGCCAGAATTTCGAATCGAATGAACAATCAACAATCACCCTCAATTAAACCCCTCCCCATAAAAATCGAGGGGTTTCACCCCTCGATCACCTTCACGAAAACTTTTCTCGTTCGTGGACCATCGAATTCGCAGAAGAATATCCCCTGCCAGGTTCCCAAAAGAGGCTCACCGTTCTCAATGATGAGGGTTATCGATGGACTTATCAGAGAAGTCTTTATATGAGAATCGGAGTTTCCCTCAAGGTGTCTGTACCCCGCGTTCGGTGGGACGAGCTTGCTCAGGGCATTCTCTATATCGATAGCTACTGCGGGATCAGCGTGCTCGTTAACAGTCACAGCGGCAGTTGTGTGCGGGGTATACACAACGCATATTCCACTCTTTACCTTCGATTTCTTCACTATCTCCCTGACCTTTGAAGTTACATCTATTATCTCGTTTCTCCTTGAAGTGACCACGTTGAAGCTTTCAAGCACTGCTCTCCCTCCCCATTTAGTGGAATAGAACATTCGTTATTATTATTATGTGCCCTTCTCTTTCTTCAAATTCCACCTTTACCCTGCTCTTATCCACGTTGAACGTTTCGGAAACCCACGAAGTAATCTTTTCCTTGATCGCTTCGGAGTTCTTCTCAAACTCCTCTTTCGGGATGACCATGTTTCGCATACTCAGACTCTCTCTCCTCGTCGTGCTTATCATCGTGTTTAACCTCTTTTTGGCGTCCTCTCTGCTACCCTTTTTTTTCTTCCTGAAGAACCAAAACCTCATCTTCCCTCACCCCTTCTTCCGAAGAGGCGCCTTAGAAAATCGAGAAATCCCCTACTCTCCGATATCTTCAAGTCTTCATCAACCGGTATTATCTCTCCCTGGAGTCTCTTCGCTATGTTCTCAAAAGTCGAGGCCAGTGGAACACCATCCAAGACAACAGGAATTCCCTTGTTGGTTGCTATTATCACGTCCTCAGAATCTGGGATTATACCTATAACGTCCAGCGCGAGGGCGCTTTTTATATCATCCTTGGTGAGCATGTCGCCGCTCTTGATCATCTTCGGTTTGACGCGATTTATGATGAGTTTTATACTCTCATCATCGAATCCGAAGTTCTCAAGAAGCCCTATCACTCTGTCTGCATCGGATATCGCTGGAAGCTCCGGGGTGGTCACAACGAGTGCCATCTGGGCTGGGGATACCGCGTTTCTGAACCCTCTTTCTATTCCTGCAGGAGAGTCTATGAGAATGTAGTCAAAATCCCTTTCAAGTTCCTTTATGAGGTTCTTCATATCCTCAGGAGAGACCATTTCTTTGGTTGCTATCTGAGAGGCGGCCAAGAGGTACATATTTCTCAGAACTTTGTGCCTGACGAGAGCCTCCTGCGGTTTCACCCTTCCCTGGACAACGTCGAGGAGGGTGTAAACCACCCTGTTCTCAAGTCCGAGAACAACATCGAGATTTTTAAGACCGATATCCGCATCTATGAGAGCGACTTTTTCTCCCATCTTTGCCAAGGTGCATCCGAGGTTTGCGGTGACGGTTGTCTTTCCGACCCCACCCTTTCCCGAGGTGACTACTATGACTCTCGCCACAAGACCACCCCTTTCCTCGCTCTTCACCTGGTTATGTTATCATAAATGGCTAAATATTGTATTTTGTTTCCATGACAGTGCTAAAATAGATCAGTCGGAGCGTTTAAAAATCCATATGAGGAGGTGCTATCATGAAAAGGTTCATGACTCTTATCATTGTTTTGGGCGTGGTGTTCGCGCTCGCTGAGACCGTGACACTCCAGCTCAAGTGGTTCAACCAGTTCCAGTTCGCAGGGTTCTACGTGGCTAAGGAGAAAGGCTTTTACTCACAAGAGGGTCTGAACGTCATCATAAAGCAGGGAGGACCAACGGTCAGTCCGCTCAGAGAGTTGCTGGAAGGAAGAGCTCAGTTCGCCATTGCGGGGCCTGACATAATTCAGTACGTCTCAAGAAGGGTACCCGTCAAGGCCGTTATGACGATATTCCAGCAGAGCCCAACATGTTTGATGACACTTGAGAAGTCTGGTATAAAGAGCCCGAAGGACTTCAAAGGAAAGACCGTTGGAATACTCAACGATTACACTTACATAGAGCTGAAGCTCATACTCAAGAAGTTCGGATTGAGTATTAGGGATATCAGGAAGGTCAGGTGGACATTTGACCTTCAGGGATTTGTCAATGGAAACTACGATGTTGTCCCAGCGTACAGGACGAACGAACCGGATGTGGTTAGGAACATGGGATACGAGGTCAGACTCTTCTACCCAGAAAACTACGGCATACACTTTGTCGGGGACGTTCTCTTCGTTAAAAACGATCTTTTGAAGAACAACAGGGATCTCGTCAAGAGATTCGTGAGGGCTTCCTACAAGGGGTGGCTTTACGCCATAGAGCATCCGGATGAAGCGATTCAGATAATACTCAACAAGTACAACACTCAGCATCTAACCAAGAAACACCTCGAGTATGAGGCAAACCAGACCATAAAACTCGTCACCGCAAGGCTGAAGGACAAGAAGTACTTCGGCAGCTTCAACAAGGAGCAGTGGGAAACGATGATAAAGCTCATGTACGACAACAAACTCATAAGGAGGATGGTCTCTTATAACGACGTGGTTTGCGATAGTATCATCAACGAGGTGATAAAGGGTAGGTGATGAATATGGGAATAGGGGGCAAGGTATTCACAATAGTTGCAGTCGTTGTCGCCGCCCTTCTGGTGGCGGCGATAATAGTCAACACCTCAGTTGCTTCGAAGATGGACAAGACCGTCTCAAATGAGCTCGGCAAGATGAGCGTTTCCATAAATTCTCAGATATCTGGACTCAAAACTTCCTCTACTCAAAATTTCAACAGCCTAAAGAACAGCGTAAAGAAATCCTTTGGAAGGATCGGGGAGATATTTCAGGGGAGCCTTGGAGATGTGGAAAACGAAGTTGTGAAATCCGTCAAGGAATTGGCACGCGAGAACGCGGTGAGCGTGGTGAAAGACAAACTCTCCAAGATGGATAGAAGGGTGGAAGATTACTTCAACACCGTGGTGAGTCAGATAAAGACACTGGCTCTCCTTCCATCGCTATCGGATTTCATGGATACGTACAAATACGATCCAGTATCCGCGGAGAGTATTTCATATGGAATAGGGGACTACGTGATGAAGCTGATGGATCTTTACCCTATAGATTCCGCCTACGTCGTTGGAACGGATAAATCCGTCCTGATAGAGATATCCGATGACGTTTACTACGATACGGGGGAAAAGTATAAAGATCCAGTCCTCAACGAGATACTCGAGGAGGCTTCGAAGGTCAAGAACCTCAAAGATGTTTACTACGGAGATGTCAAAGAGGATGCTGGGAACTACTCTTTCAACGTCTACGTCCCGATAAGGGATTCCAGGCTCAGGGGAATTCTGATCGCGCAGATAAACTTGACGCAGCTTCTTTTGAAAAACATACCGACGAAGATAACGAAGAGTTCGAAGATATGCGTTCTGGACAGCAAAGGCGATGTGATACTGCCAATAGGTGGCAAGAAGCCAAGCGAAGTCTTAAAGACTGTGAAACTCGAGGGTGACATGGTTAAGGGAGGAATTTCGGCGAACCTCCCGATTCCGATAACGATATACATGGAGGTAAACGCGAACGACTTCAAATCCGACATAGACAAAGTCGTTTCAAAGGTTCTTAAGGATGTTTCGGGAACCGTCCAGACTAAGATGAACAAGGAGACGTCTAGCATCATGGCGTCCTTGAACGAAGAGATAGAGAGGATGTCACAGAACATAGACGAGGTTAGCGGAAGGATTCAAAAGTCCGTGAACGATTCGATAAATTCCGTGAAAATGGGCATGAGCCGTGAGAAAAGGGCAGCAATGGTCTTGGTTTTGGTGGTGTTCGTAATCGTTGGAATCGTGGCCATAATCGTGGCTCTTGTATTCTCAAAGTTGATATCAAAGAAGGTTGCCAAAATGGTCGAAGCTCTTGAAAAGTTGTCAAACGGGGATCTAACGATCGAACTCCAGGATATGGGTAGCGATGAAATAGGAAAGATGGCACAAGCTCTTAACGAGGCTCTTGAATCCCTTAGAGGTATGGTAGAAGGGATATCTGGAACATCCGAAAGGGTCGAAAGAACGACGGAAGATCTCGGACACCTTTCAAACGAGCTCGAAGGAGCCGGGGAAAACCTCAAAGATGCGATCGATGACATAAAGAGAAGCTCCAACGATGTGGCGGCTGTTATAGAGGAGACGAGCGCGAGTGCGGATGAAATAGCGAAGGCCGCGCAGAGCGTTGCGGATTCTGCAGAAGGACTATCCGAAAAGGCGAGCAACATATTCGATCTCGCGAGTAAGAGTAAAAATTCTCTTGAGAAGATGATGAGCACGATAAGAAGGGCTGTGGACAAATCACAAGAGGTTGGAAAAGAGGCGCAGAAGCTCTCAGATGCCACGAAGAACATAGAGGAGATAGTCAACACTATAAACTCGATAGCCGAGCAAACCAACCTTTTGGCTCTTAACGCCGCGATAGAAGCCGCAAGGGCTGGAGAAGCTGGGAAAGGATTTGCTGTGGTCGCAGATGAGATAAGAAAGCTAGCTGAGGAGTCAAGAAAGTCTACCGAGGAGATATCTCAGATACTCGGAAACATAAGGGAGAACACCGCGAAGGTAAGCGAGGAGCTTGAAGGGATGAACGATATAATCGACGAAACAGCCGAGAGTGGGAAAGAGGTCGAAGAGGAACTGAACAACGTCATAGGAGAAGTCGAGGCGATAGGTCAGCTGATCGAGACAACTTCCGCAGCAGCCGAGGAACAGAGCGCATCCACTAGGGAGATATCCGATGCCATGAAGAACGCGGAAGAGCGTGTCAACGAGATGATAAGGAAAGTCGATGATATAGTGAGCATATCCGAAAGGCTTCTGGATATATCCGGAAACATTCAGCAATCGAGTGACGATCTAAAGGAGGCTTTTGGAAAGTTGAAGGATGCCATAGATCGGTTCAAGATATGAAAAAAGGGCTCCCGATCGGGAGCCCTTTCATTCCTTATGAAGCTCTTTGAACCATCGAGCTTTGATCCGCTTTCCTTATGTCTATCTTTCCATCCTTCACGTCTATCATAACCGTATCCCCTTCTTCTATCTCTCCGGCTATGAGCTTTGTCGCTAGAGGAGTCTCAACTTCTCTCTCTATCACCCTTCTGAGTGGCCTTGCTCCGAAAGCCGGGTCGTATCCTTTGTTCGCTAAGTACTCTTTCGCGCTGTCGGATATCTGGAGCTTCAACTCTTTGTCCTGTAGTCTCTTTTCCAGTTTCTTTATCATAAGGTCGACTATCTGCTTTACGTGTTCTTTCTTGAGTGGCTTGAAGATCACAACCGAATCTATTCTGTTTATGAACTCTGGTCTGAAGTATCTCTTGAGTTCTTCTCTGACGAGTTGTTCTATCTCTTCGAAATCCTTTCCTCTCTCGAGGTTCCTGAGTATCGTGTCGCTCGCTATGTTGCTCGTCATGATTATTATCGTGTTTCTGAAGTCGACCGTGTTCCCCTTTCCATCCGTCAGTCTTCCATCATCGAACACCTGAAGGAGAACGTTGAAGACTTCTGGATGCGCTTTCTCGACTTCGTCAAGGAGTACCACGCTGTACGGTCTTCTCCTAACAGCTTCCGTGAGTTGTCCACCTTCCTCGTACCCGACGTATCCCGGAGGTGCTCCTATGAGTTTTGAAACGCTGTGCTTCTCCATGTACTCGCTCATGTCGATCCTTATCATCGCATCTTCACTTCCAAAGAGCACCTCGGCCAAGGCTTTCGCGAGCTCAGTCTTTCCAACGCCCGTTGGTCCGAGAAAGAGGAACGTCCCTATCGGTCTCTTTGGATCCTTTATGCCGGCTCTTGCCTTTCTCACAACGTCCGCTATAACCCTGACGGCTTCTTCCTGATCGACTATCCTTTGGTGTATGAGCTCTTCGAGTTTTAGAAGTTTCTCTCTCTCTGACTGGACCATCTTACTCGCTGGTATTCCGGTCCAGCTCTCAACTACTTTCGCTATGGCGTCTTCGTCAACGGTATCGTCGTTTTTAACTCCGAGCTCCTTTACGAGAGCGTCGTAATCCTTCCTCATCTTCAAGAGCTCCTGTTTTTTCTCAGCCGCTTCTTTGTACTGGCCCTTTATGGTGAGATCGTCTATCTCCTCTTCTAGCTCTTTCAGCTCTTTTTCCATAGCGGCGACTCTGGGATCTTTCATCTGACCGGAGAGTCTCGTTTTGGAAGCCGCTTCGTCTATCAGATCTATCGCTTTGTCCGGCAAGAATCTGTCGGTTATGTATCTTGCTGAGAGCTTTGCCGCGGCTTCTATAGCTTCATCGGTTATTTTGACTTTGTGGTGCTCTTCGTAAACCGGTCTTAGACCTTTGAGTATCTCTATTGTTTCCTCAACCGAAGGTTCGCTGACGTACACCGGCTGGAATCTCCTTGCAAGAGCTTTGTCTTTTTCTATGTATTTTCTGTACTCCTCAACGGTAGTAGCTCCTATAGCTCTGAGCTCTCCCCTCGCGAGTGCCGGTTTCAACAGGTTTGCCGCATCCATGGCGCCTTCCGCCGCTCCGGCTCCTACTATAGTGTGAAGCTCATCGATGAAGAGTATCACCTTGTCTCCTAGCTTCTTTATCTCGTCTATTACCGCTTTGAGCCTTTCTTCAAACTCTCCCCTGAATTTCGATCCGGCAAGTAGCCGACCCATATCGAGCATCAGAACTCTCTTTCCTTTGAGCTCTTCCGGAACTTCTCCTTTGACTATCTTCTGAGCAAGCCCTTCAACTATCGCGGTCTTTCCAACTCCAGGATCTCCGACCAACACGGGGTTGTTCTTGGTTTTTCTTGAGAGTATCTCTATAACTCTCTGGAGCTCTTTCTCTCTGCCGATAACCGGCATGAGTTTTCCTTCTTTTGCCAGCTTTGTCAGATCCACCGTGTACTTAGCGAGAGCACTCTCTTCTCCTAACTCTCCGTTATCCTGCATCTCCTTGACCTTGTTCAAGACCTTTTCGTAATCGAGTCCGAATCTTCTGAGTATGTTGTATATCGGTGTCCCGGTCTCTAACAGGAGCGCGAGCAAGAAGTGAAGTGGCCCTACCTTTTTCTCTCCGAACTTCAGGGATTCCTTCCTAGCGGATTCCAAGACTCTAGCGAGTTCCCTTGAGAGATAAGTCTCGTCGGAATCCCCGTAGTATACCCCGTGGTATCCCCTTGTAGCCGCTTCTAATTCCGATATCAAAAGCGCGGTGTCTACTTTGAGCTCTTTTAGTATCTTGACGACTTCGTTCTCACCATCTTCGATAATCGATATGAGAACGTGCTCAGGTCTTAAAAGGTTCTGCCTTCTCATCCTGAGATTGTCAGAAGCCCTTTGCATTATTTCCATCATCTTGTCGCTTAAGTTTCTCATCATCATATCACCTCCGAGTCATATTTTAGCACTCATCATAATAGACTGCTAAGATAGGAGAAGGTTCAAAGACTTTTGAACTAATTGTTCTTGTTCAGGGAAAATAGAAATTGCCAAAAAGTGGTAGAAGTTTGGTCATAGTAAATCTTTCCAAAATTGTTTTTTTGGAGATTTGATGTAAAATTTTTCAAGTTGATGTAAAATTTTTCAGGGGGGTTAAACCACTGAGAAGATACGTTGAGTTCATGTTGAGAAACAGGAGGATCGTTCTTATAATTGTGGCGTTTGTCAATGTTTTCTCGTTTTTAGGGATCTTGAGGTTGAGAATAGTTACCGATCCCAAGATATTTCTCGGAGAGGGTTCGAGATACGAAAAAAGCATGGAAGAAGTCGAAAGGATTTTTGGCATCGAGGATCAAATAGGAGTACTTCTTCACATTAGAAATGCTCGCACACCGGATTCTTTGAACATCGCTTTGGAACTTCAGAGAAAGCTAAGGAAAATCCCTGGTGTTGAAAGCGTTTCCGGAGTACCCGAATTTATTATTCAGGGACTTAGACCAGTAAGAATAGATAGGTTCGATTCAGAAACTACCAAGAAGGTCTTGTCTTTTCTTTCGCTTCTCCCGATGAAGATTATCGGGAAAGATTGGGTGTTCATAAACGTGGCTATCAGTGATGGTGCCGATCCAGAGCAGGTGTTAAAAGAAGTACGGAAGTTGGTGAAGAATTTGAACAGCGATCTAACTTGAAACACATTCATTCAAGAACAAATGTTCAAATACATAATACTAGGTCTGTTCTCCATTCCTCCGTTCATAGTGATTCTGTTAATACTTATATTCGGTTGGAAACTCGGGTCAGTGAAAGGTGGCGCTCTTTCAATAATGCCCGCTGGAATTGCTGCGTTGTGGACGATGGGATTTCTCGGATATACCTCACCAAACATGTCTGTGTTGAGCGTTCTCGTACCGATATTTGTGATAATCTTGGGAAGCGCTGATGGTCTTCATTTCATATCACACTACTTGGAATCGAAGAGAGGTGTGGACGGAGCGGCGGAAACCCTGAAGATCGTCGGCAGGGCGATGATAATGACTACCTTGACGACGATGGTGAGTTTCTTTTCGTTCCTATTCCTTCCGAGTGAATCCTTGAAGAGTTTGGGGTTGTACTCGGGAATTGGCATAGGGTTTGCCGCGATTTCCACTTGGATAATGCTCCCAACGATACTCCCAGCTTCGAAGTTGAAATCCAAGGGAAACGTTTTGGGAAGACTTATCGTCAAATCCTCCAAAAAGACTGCGATCATAGGATTTCTCATAGCCTTGGCGTTCATCCCAGGAATCTTTCGCGTGGAGAAGTCGTTCTCTCTGATAGGATTTTACAGGCCGTACACTTCGGTGAGAAAGAGCTTCGAGAACGTCATGAGGAAAACGGGCTACGCTCTTCCGGTCTACATTTATGGAAAATCGAGCAATCCTTTGGCACCTGACAACGCTAAGAGGATTCTGAGATTTGAGAGGGAGATAAAAAATGGGAAGATGGTCATTTGGAGCTTTTCCATTTACGACCTTATCAAAGCCTTATCTGAATATCTGTTCAGATTGAATGAATACCCTAAGAGCGCTCCTTTGCTCTATTTGGCAATGGAGAGAGCTCAACCAAATAGGGTCAGTGCCTTGTTGAGAAATGGAAATTTTCTCATCTTGTCATCTATAAAACCAACCAGTGATAAAGAGGCGTTGGAAAGGATAGCGGAAAATAACGGTATGAAAATCACGGGAATGCCGTATATATTGAGCGATTTAAACGACAAAGTAGTGAGTTCTCAGATAAAATCCATTCTTTTCGTCATGTCACTTGTATTCCTCATGCTGTTCTTCATGACGAAGAGTTTAAAAGTTTCTCTCGTATCTATAGTGCCGATTTCACTTACGCTGTTAATACTGTTTGGATTTATGGGATATAGGGGCATACCTCTCAACGTGACCACGACGATAATGGCCGCTATAACTATAGGTGTTGGAATAGACTACGCAATACATTACGCAGTTCTTCATGAGAAATTTGGAAAGGATGAGGCGATCAGGAGGGTATCTACTCCCATCTTCGCAAACGCACTGGGCTTTTCGTTGGGATACACGCCCATGATCTTGTCACCGTTCACAATACACGTATATCTGGTTCAGATAATGTGGGTCGTAATGATGGCTAGTGTGTTCCTGACACTGCTCATAGTTCCAACCATGCTCGACACCTTAAAAAAAGCCTTTCACCCCTTTACAAGCTGATGAGTTGTATGATACTATTCACCGCGGCATGGCTGAACCGTGATTAGATCTGTTGATTTGAGCGTTTTTTAGGGTGTTTTGGAAAACACCGAGGTTTTATTTTGAGGAGGTAGAGAAGGGATGCCAACTATAAATCAACTTGTAAGGTTTGGAAGAAAGATGAAGAAGAAGAAGAGCAAGGCTCCCGCTCTTCAGGGGCATCCACAGAAGAGGGGAGTTTGTATAAGGGTATCCACGATGACTCCTAAAAAACCCAATTCAGCTCTCAGGAAGATCGCCAGGGTTAGGCTTTCAAATGGTATAGAGGTCACGGCTTACATACCCGGAATAGGTCACAACCTTCAGGAGCACTCCGTTGTTTTGGTCAGAGGTGGAAGGGTAAAGGACCTTCCAGGTGTCAGGTACAAGATAATAAGAGGAGCTCTTGACGCTGCCGGAGTTGAAGGAAGAAGACAGTCAAGGTCTAAGTACGGAACCAAGAGACCCAAGAAGTGAGGTGAGCAGGTAGTGAGAAGGAGGAGAGCTGAAAGAAGGCAAATTCCACCTGACCCGATTTATAACGATGTTTTGGTTGCAAAGCTCATAAACAGAATCATGTGGGATGGGAAAAAGAGCGTGGCTCAAAAGATAGTCTACGGTGCTTTTGAGATAATAAGAGAGAAAATGGGCAAGGACCCTTTGGAGGTCTTTCACAAGGCTTTGGATAACGTCAGACCTGTGTTAGAAGTCAGGCCGAGAAGGGTTGGAGGAGCCACCTACCAGGTTCCAATAGAGGTTCAGGAACCCAGAAAAACTTCTCTAGCCATAAGGTGGATAGTGAACGCCGCAAGGGCAAAGAGTGGAAAGCCGATGAAAGTCAGGCTTGCAGAAGAGCTCATGAACGCTTACAACAACACCGGAGCTGCGGTTAAGAAGAGAGAAGACGTTCACAGAATGGCGGAAGCCAACAGAGCCTTTGCTCACTACAGGTGGTGATAGGGTGAAGGAAGTAGCCGCCAGATACGTACCTTTGGACAGGATAAGGAATATAGGAATAATGGCTCATATAGATGCTGGCAAGACGACCACTACTGAGAGGATTCTGTATTACACGGGAAGAAAGCACATGATAGGTAGCGTTGACGATGGTACCGCCACAATGGATTGGATGGTTCAGGAGAAGGAACGTGGAATAACGATCACCGCGGCGGCTACTACGTGCTTTTGGAGAGATTATCGTATAAACATAATCGATACGCCCGGACATGTGGACTTTACCGCTGAAGTCGAAAGGTCGCTCAGGGTTCTGGATGGAGCGGTTGCGGTGTTCGATGCGACCGCCGGTGTTGAACCTCAATCCGAGACCGTTTGGAGACAGGCTGACAAATATGGGGCCCCAAGAATTGCTTTCATGAACAAAATGGACAAGATAGGAGCCGACTTTTTCATGGCCACCCAGACACTCATCGACAAGCTCGGGGCTAATCCTGTCCCGGTGCAGATTCCAATAGGTGCTGAAAAGGACTTTAGAGGGGTCATAGACCTGATAAAGATGAAGGCCATAAGATGGATCAGTGAAGACGGAAGTGAATACGTATACGAAGACGTTCCAGAGGATTTGATGGACTTGGCTGACGAGTGGAGAGAAAACCTCATAGCTAAACTCGGTGAGGAATACGACGAGATCGCAGAACTTTACCTTGAAGGAGAGGACGTCTCTGAAGATCTCATAAGGAAATATCTAAGGAAGGGCACTATAGAAGGGAGATTGGTGCCCGTTCTAACCGGTTCTGCGAAGAACAACGTAGGTGTTCAACCGCTCCTTGATGCTATAGTGGATTTTCTTCCATCTCCACTTGACATGCCGCCGGTCAGAGGATGGGATCCGAAAACGGGAAAAGAGATGGTCCGGGAACCTAGCGAGGAGGAGCCGTTTTCAGCACTCGTTTTCAAGGTACAGGTTGACCCGTACATAGGGAAGCTGACGTATTTTAGGGTTTATTCTGGAAAGCTCAGCAAGGGGAGCTATGTTTGGAATTCGACAAAGGGCCAGAGAGAGAGAATATCGAGACTCGTGTTCATGCATGCTGATAAAAGAGAAGATGTCGAGTACGTCAGAGCGGGTGACATAGCTGCAGCTGTTGGGTTGAAGATCTCTAAAACTGGGGACACGCTCTGTGACGATAAGACTCCCATAATACTGGAGAAGATGGAGTTTCCAGAACCCGTCATATCGATAGCTATCGAGCCTTACTCAAAAGCCGATGAAGACAAGCTCGTGAGAGTGCTGAACGCACTCACGGAGGAAGACCCCACTCTAAGGGTAGTCGTTGATAAGGAGACGGGCGAGACGATACTCTCTGGTATGGGAGAGCTTCATCTTGAGATAATCATAGACAGGCTCAAAAGGGAGTTCGGAGTCAATGTTAGGGTGGGCCAGCCTCAGGTTTCCTATAGAGAAACCATAAAAGAATCAGCTGAGGCTGAAGGTAAATACATACGCCAGACCGGTGGAAGAGGTCAGTACGGCCATGTGGTAATGAGGTTCGAACCTATAAGTCTGGATAAGCACTTCGAATTTGAGGATAGGACCGTCGGTGGAGTCATACCCAAAGAGTACATTCCGGCTGTTGAAGCAGGCGTTAAAGAAGCAATGGAATCAGGGATACTCGCAGGTTACCCGGTTGTCGGGATAAAGGCGATACTCCTTGATGGCTCTTATCATGAGGTTGATTCATCGGAAATGGCGTTTAAAATAGCTGCGTCCATGGCTTTTAAAGAAGCGGTGAAGAAAGCAAAACCAGTCTTGTTGGAACCGGTGATGG
>JALVXE010000012.1:0-25502 GCA_027038385.1 Thermotogaceae bacterium | reverse complement strand
TAATAGCGGATTTGAACTCGAGGAGAGCGAAGGTCGAGGGAATGGAGACCAGGGGAAAGGTGAGGATAATAAAAGCATACGCTCCGCTCTCCGAGCTTTTCGGGTACGCGACTGTACTGAGATCGCTGAGCCAAGGAAGGGCAACCTATATAATGAGGTTCTCTCACTATCAGGAGGTGCCGGAAAAGGTTAAACAGAAGGTTGTTGGATATTAACAATAGAACTCTGTAAAGGAGGGGTTAAGCATGGCAAAGGAGAAGTTTGAAAGGAAAAAGCCTCACGTGAACGTTGGTACCATAGGACACATCGACCACGGGAAGACGACACTCACCGCTGCTATAACAAAGTACTTATCGTTCAAGGGCCTTGCCAACTACATACCGTTCGACCAGATCGACAAGGCTCCAGAAGAGAAGGCCAGGGGTATAACCATAAACATCACCCACGTTGAGTACGAGACCGAAAAGAGGCACTATGCCCATATCGACTGTCCAGGACACGCTGACTACATCAAGAACATGATCACCGGAGCTGCTCAGATGGATGGGTCGATACTTGTCGTTGCTGCTACCGATGGACCGATGCCGCAGACGAGAGAGCACGTCCTTCTCTCCAGGCAGGTTAACGTCCCCGCTATAGTCGTATTCCTCAACAAGACTGATATGGTAGACGATGAAGAGCTCATTGATCTCGTCGAGATGGAGGTCAGGGAGCTCCTTGATAAGTACGAGTATCCCGGGGATGAGGTTCCGGTTATCAGGGGTTCCGCTCTTAAGGCTCTCGAAGGTCCGGATGACCCGAACGATCCAGTTTACAAACCGATAGCCGAGCTCCTCGATGCTCTTGACAACTACATACCCGATCCGGTTAGAGAAGTTGACAAGCCTTTCTTGATGCCGATAGAGGACGTCTTCTCCATAACAGGTAGGGGTACGGTTGTTACCGGAAGGATTGAGCGTGGAAAGATCAAACCGGGTGACGAGGTTGAGATAGTCGGACTCAGCGATGAGGTTAAGAAGACCGTTGTCACGAGTGTCGAGATGTTCAGAAAGATACTCGATGAGGGAATCGCTGGTGACAACGTTGGATGTCTGCTTAGAGGAATAGACAAGGACGAAGTTGAAAGAGGACAGGTTCTCGCAGCTCCTGGAAGCATACACCCGCACACGACGTTCAAGGCACAGGTCTACATCTTGAAGAAGGAAGAAGGTGGAAGACACACTCCGTTCACGAAGGGTTACAAACCGCAGTTCTATATAAGAACTGCTGACGTTACCGGAGAAGTCACCGAACTTCCAGAAGGTGTTGAAATGGTCATGCCTGGCGACAACGTTGAACTCACGATCAAGCTCATATACCCGGTTGCTATAGACGAGGGAATGAGGTTTGCTATAAGAGAAGGCGGAAGAACCGTCGGAGCTGGAGTTGTGACAGAGATAGTGGAGTGAGGGGGTCTCCCCCCTTGCTCCTTCTTCGATTGATAAAGGAGGAGGGAGGGTATGCCTGAACAGAAAATAAGAATAAAGCTCAGAGCTTACGATCATAAACTGCTCGATGAATCAGCCAAGAAGATAGTGGAGGTCGCAAAGGCGACGAGTGCAAGGGTTGCAGGACCCATTCCACTCCCAACCGAGAGGACCCTTTACACCGTTTTGAGGTCTCCGATGAAACACAAGGATTCGAGAGAGCACTTTGAAAAGAGGGTTCACAAAAGGCTCATAGACATAATAAATCCGTCGCCGAAAACCATAGATGAGCTCATGAAGATAAACCTCCCGGCTGGTGTGGATGTAGAGATAAAGCTGTGACGGAGGTGGCTCCGAGATGAAGATGATAATCGGAAGGAAGATAGGTATGACGCAGATATTCGATGAGGATGGAAGGGCTGTACCGGTGACCGTTGTCAAAGCAGGCCCGTGCGTTGTTGTTCAGAAGAAAACCCCAGAAGTCGATGGGTACTCAGCTGTTCAGCTCGGATTTGAGGAGATACCTGAGAGAAAGGCGAACAAACCGATGCTCGGACACTTTAAAAAATACGGTGTAAAACCGATGAGGATACTCAGAGAATTCCGTGTTGACAACCTGGACGACTTCGAGGTTGGGAAGGTGATAGACGTTTCTATATTCGAACCCGGTGATGTCATAGACGTTACCGGATGGAGCAAGGGAAGGGGCTACTCTGGAGCTATGAAGAGATGGGGATTTCAAGGAGGGCCCAGATCCCACGGTTCCAAGTTCCATAGGATGCTCGGTTCCGTTGGGCAGCACACAGAACCTGCAAAGATTCTCAAAGGTAAGAAGATGGCCGGACAGTACGGAAATGAAAGGGTTACGGTTAGGAATCTCAAAGTTGTCAAAGTCGACCCCGAAAACAACTTATTAGTGATCAAAGGTGGAGTCCCTGGAGCGAGGGGTGGACTCCTTCTGATAAGGAGTGCCAAGGCCCCGAAAATAAGGAAAGGGGAGGAGTAATCCATGGCTACTCTTGAGATTTTCAATGTCAAGGGTGAGAAGATCGGAAACATAGAACTCCGTGATGATGTTTTCAACATCGATCCGAATCTCGATGTGATGTGGAGATACGTCGACATGCAACTCTCAAACAGGAGAGCTGGAACCGCTTCGACGAAGAGCAGGGGAGAAGTTTCCGGAGGAGGAAGGAAACCTTGGATTCAGAAACACACCGGTAGGGCGAGACACGGTTCTATAAGATCACCAATTTGGAGACATGGTGGAACCGCTCACGGTCCAAAACCGAGGGATTGGAGTAAAAAGCTCAATAAGAAAATGAAGAAGCTTGCGCTTAAGAGTGCTCTTTCCGTCAAGCTTCGCGAGGGTAAATTGGTGATCCTCGATGACATATCTTTTGATTCCCCGAAGACGAAGAAAATGAGGGAGATTCTAAATAACTTGAAACTTTCCGATGTGAAATCTCTCTTTGTTCTTCCTTGGAAGGAGGAGAAGTACATCAACGTTAGATTGTCCGGTAAGAATATCCCCGGGGTTAAAGTGCTGATAGCGGATAACCCGAACAACAGAAAAGATGAAAACGATGTGAACATTGATGGACTCAACGTCTACGACATTCTAAACCACGATGTGCTGGTTCTAACAAAGGACATGGTAAAGAAGATAGAGGAGGTGCTCGGAAGATGAATCGAGAAAAACTCACAAGCTATGATATAATCATCCGTCCTATTCTTACTGAAAAATCCCACAGGATGATGGGAGAAGGAAAGTACGTTTTTGAAGTCAATCCGAATGCCAACAAAGGTCAGATAAAGGAAGCTGTAGAGCACATCTTCAACGTTAAAGTTGAAAAAGTTAACGTGATAAACGTTAAGCCGAAGCCAAAGAGAAGGGGAATATTTGTCGGTAAATCTAGGAGATGGAAAAAAGCCATCGTAACTCTTAAAGAAGGTTACGTTATAAAAGAGCTTATGCCAGAGATATGAGGGGTGAAATGAGATGGGTTTGAGAAGGTTCAAACCGACAACGCCTGGTAGGAGATTCATGGTAATACCGGATTTTTCGGAGATAACCAAGAAGGAACCTGAAAAGTCACTTGTGGAATCTCTGAAAAAAAACGGTGGGAGAAACCACCACGGTAGGGTTACAGTTCGCCACAGGGGCGGTGGTCACAAGAGAAAGTACAGGATGATCGATTTCAAGAGGGACAAGAAAGGAATACCGGCCAAAGTTATAGCGATAGAATACGATCCAAACAGAACCGCAAGGATCGCCCTTCTTCTTTATGCTGACGGTGAGAGAAGGTACATACTCGCTCCAGAGGGCCTCAAAGTTGGAGACACCGTCATGTCCGGAGAAGATGCCGAGATAAGAGTTGGGAACGCCCTCCCACTTGAGAAGATACCGGTCGGTACTGTGGTTCACAACGTCGAATTCAAACCCGGAAAAGGTGGACAGATAGCGAGATCCGCGGGAGCTTCCTGCCAGATATTGGCAAAAGAAGGGAAATACGCCCTTCTCAGAATGCCGTCTGGTGAGATAAGAAAGATCAACGTCAAGTGTTACGCGACAATAGGAAGCGTTGGAAGGGAAGAGCACAAGAATGAATCACATGGTAAAGCTGGTAGGGTTCGCTGGCTTGGAAGAAGACCACACGTGCGTGGTGTCGTCATGAATCCTGTTGACCACCCACACGGTGGAGGAGAGGGAAGGGGCAAAGGTCACCACCCAACGAGTCCTTGGGGTTGGCCAACCAAGGGATATAAGACGAGAAGAGGCAGGAGACCTTCTGACAAGTTCATAGTAAGACGCAGGAACGATGTCTGATGGAGGTGGAAAAGTGAGCAGGTCTAAGAAGAAAGGACCCTACGTACATCCGAAGCTCCTCAAAAAGATAAGAATGCTCAACGAGAAAGGTGAAAAGAAGATAATCAAAACTTGGAGCAGATCTTCGATGATAATACCCGAGATGGTCGGCCACACAATAGCGGTGTACAACGGAATGAAGCACATTCCAATCTACATAACCGAATCGATGATAGGTCACAGACTCGGTGAGTTCGCCTTGACTAGAAGGTTCGGTGGGCATGCCGACAAAAAGGTGAAGAAGCTCCAGATGAAATGAGGAGGGGTAGCAGATGTACAAAGTCACAGTGCCGAGGAGGGAAGATGGTAAGAGAGTGAAGAGATCCGTATACCACAGACACAGAAAAGAGGAGGAAGCCAAAAGGCCCAGAATAGAGGCGAGAGCGGTTGCGAGATACATAAGGATCTCTCCGAGAAAAGCAAGGAGCACCATAAATGCGATAAAGGGCAAGAACGTTAACGAGGCTTTCGCTATATTGACGTTCTCCCCCAAAAAGGCCGCGAGAATCATATACAAGGTCCTTCAGAGCGCTGTAGCCAACGCAGTTAATAACTTCGGTTTGGAAGAAGATAATCTCTACGTGGCTGAGGCTTACGTGAACGATGGTCCACGTCTCAAGAGGTTGTGGCCGAGGGGAAGAGGAAGAGCGGACATAATTCAGCACCGCTATTCCCATATAACAGTCGTTGTCAGGGACAGAGAGAAAGAAAAAGAGCTTTTGAAAGAGGAGAGGTGATAGAGTGGGCCAGAAAGTACATCCCCGTGGGTTCAGGCTCGGTGTGAGCGCGGAATGGCAGACAAAATGGTTCAACGAAAAGAAGAAGTATGCGGAGTGGCTCTTAGAAGATGAAGAGATAAGAAAGATCATAAAGAACAAATACTACAACGCTGGCGTCAGCGAAATACACGTTGAAAGGCCTGATGAGAACCACGTCGTTGTAAACGTGAGAACCGCCAGACCGGGCGTGATAATAGGAAGGAAAGCTTCTGAGATAACAAAACTCAGAAACGAGCTTCAGAGTAGGTTCAACCGTCAATTCGTGATAAACGTTGAAGAGGTAAAAACGCCCGAAACCGATGCACAACTCGTCGCTGAGAATATAGCGACGAGAATTGAGAGAAGAGCATCCTACAAAAGGGCTATGAAAAGAGCCATATCTGATGCGATGAAATCCGGTGCTAAGGGAATAAAGATAATGGTCGCCGGAAGGTTGGGAGGAGCCGAGATAGCAAGACGCGAGTGGTATCTCAAGGGAAGACTCCCCTTGCAGACTCTCAAAGCTATGATCGATTACGGAACCGCCACTGCCCAGACCAAGTACGGAACCATTGGGATAAAGGTCTGGATATACAAAGGGGATGTCGAGATCTGAAAGGGGGAAATAGATCATGTTGATGCCCAGAAGAGTTAAATACAGAAAACAGCAAAGGGGAAGGATGAAAGGCACAGCCAAGGGTGGAGCTCAGGTTGATTACGGGGAATGGGGGCTTAAAGCCCTTGAGCCGGCCTGGATAACTGCTCAGCAGATAGAAGCGTGCAGAATTGCCATGATGAGGGCTATGAAGAGAAGGGGAAAGATCTGGATAAAGATATTCCCTGACAAGCCTTACACGAAAAAGCCAGCTGAATCCAGGATGGGTAAAGGTAAGGGGAACGTTGAAGGATGGGTTGCTGTGGTTAAACCCGGTAAGGTCATGTTCGAGATAGCCGGAGTTGACGAGGAAACGGCAAAAGAGGCGCTCAGATATGCTGCTATGAAGCTTCCAATAGCGACCAAAGTCGTGAAAAGGCACCATCTCGGAGGTGAGATGGTATGAAGGCGGCAGAACTCAGGCAATATACTGATGAGGAAATTGAAAGGCTGCTTGAGGAAAAGAAGAAGCAGCTTATGGATCTGAGGTTCCAGCTTTCAATGGGACAGCTCAACAACTATTCGCAGATAAACCAAACCAAAAGAGACATAGCCAGGATAAAGACCATCCTCCGTGAGAGAGAGCTCGGAATAAGGAGGTAATAGTATGTCGAGAAAGAGGGTTATAGGAGTAGTTGTAAGCGACAAGATGGACAAGACGATCGTCGTTAAAGTTGAAAGGTTCGTTCAGCATCCGCGCTTTAAAAAGTACATAAAGAGATCCAAGAAATACTACGCTCACGACGAGAGAAACGAGGCGGGTGTTGGAGATACCGTTGAGATAGAGGAGACAAGACCCCTGAGTAAGCTCAAGAGATGGAGACTTGTAAGGATAGTCAGAAGATCTGCTCTCGCTGAAATACCAGAGAGCACTTCCGAAGAAAGAGACGAGGAAGGGGGTAGCTGATCATGATAAGACAGGAGTCGTATCTCAATGTCGCTGATAACTCTGGTGCAAAGAAGTTAAGGGTAATAAGAGTCCTGGGCGGATCACACAAGGTGTTTGGAACCGTTGGAGATATAGTGGTTTGCTCGGTTAGAGACGCTATCCCGAATTCCCCCGTAAAAAAAGGTGAAGTCGTGAAGGCAGTCGTAGTGAGAGTCAAAAAAGAGATCAGAAGAAAGGACGGAACTTACATTAGGTTCGATGATAATGCCGCTGTTCTTATAGACAAATTCAACGACCCAAGAGGTACTAGGATATTTGGACCAGTGGCAAGGGAATTGAGGGAGAAAGGCTTCATGAAGATAGTATCCCTTGCACCAGAAGTTCTTTGAGAGGTGATGAGCATGGCGGCGAAGATAAAGAGAGGAGACACGGTCGAGGTAATCTCTGGGAAAGATAAAGGTAAAAGGGGAAAGGTCCTCAGGGTTATCCCAAAAGAGGGAAAAGTAATAGTCGAGGGAGTCAACGTCCTGAAAAGACACCAAAGACCCAACCCGAGGATGAGAGAAGGAGGAATCGTCGAGAGAGAGGCTCCCATATACATGAGCAAGGTTATGCTCGTTTGTCCAAATTGTGGGCAGAGAACGAGAGTGGGATTCAGAATTCTCGAGGATGGAAACAAGGTGCGCTACTGCAAGAAGTGCGGAGAAATTATCGATAGGTGAAGGGGGAGTAGAGAATGAGATATGAATACGTCCCGCTGAAAGACAGATACAAAAGTGAAATAATCCCTCAGATGATGAAAGAGCTTGGCTACAAAAACCCCTTGCAGGTTCCGAGGATAGAAAAGATAGTGATAAACATGGGAATTGGAGAGGGAGCGAGAAACTCAAATCTGATCGATCAGCACGCTAGGGAATTGGCACTCATAACCGGTCAGAAACCTCTGGTAACCAGAGCCAAAAAGAGCGTGTCGAATTTCAAAATAAGAAAGGGAATGACAATAGGTTTGAAGGTAACTTTGAGAGGAGCGAGGATGTACAATTTCCTTTACAAGCTCATCAACATTGTTCTTCCAAAGGTTAGAGACTTCAGGGGACTCAATCCAAACTCTTTCGACGGTAGGGGAAACTACTCTTTTGGACTTACTGAGCAACTGGTTTTCCCCGAAATAAGCCCAGATGAGGCTAGAAGAGTTCAGGGAATGGATATAACCATAGTCACAACAGCGAAAACTGATGAGGAAGCCAAGAGACTTCTAGAACTCTTTGGAGTGCCTTTCAGGAGGTGATTTTGAGTGGCAAAGAAATCGATGATTGAAAGATGGAAGAAACCAAAGAAGTACAAGGTTAGGGAGTACACTAGGTGCAAGATTTGCGGGAGGCCGAGATCTGTCTACAGAGAGTTTGGAATATGCAGGGTTTGTTTCAGAAGATTAGCTCTTGAGGGAAAACTCCCGGGCGTTAGGAAGGCAAGCTGGTGAGGAGGGGATAGTAATGTGGAGCGATCCCATAGCAGACATGCTCACAAGGATCAGGAATGCTAATACAGTCTACAAGGAGTACGTTGACATACCGGCCTCCAAGCTCAAAAGGGCCATCCTCGATATACTGTTAAGAGAGGGATTCATAAAGGATTACAAATACATCGAAGATGGAAAACAAGGGATTTTGAGGGTTTACATGAAATATAAGGGAGACAGGAGGAACAGAAAGAGGGTTATAAACGGAATCGTAAGGGTTTCCCACGCAGGACGAAGAATATACGTTGGAAAAGATGAGATACCAAAAGTCAAAAATGGACTCGGTATAGCTATACTCACCACTTCCAGGGGAGTGATGACCGACAAGGAAGCCAGGGAGCTCGGAGTCGGAGGAGAAGTAATAGCATACGTGTGGTGAGGAGGTGTATGTGATGTCGAGACTCGCGAAAAAACCGCTTAAAATTCCACAAGGGGTAGAGGTAAAGGTTGAAGATGGAATGATAAGGGTAAAGGGTCCAAAGGGTGAGCTCACCCAAGATTTCCTTCCGTACGTGAAGATAGAAGTGAAAGATGGCGAGGTTTGGGTGAACCCGAACGAAGATATGATAAGAAGAAGGGCAGATTGGAGAAGGGCGAGGATGTTTCAGGGAACCTACTGGGCTCTCATAAGGAACATGATCGTGGGAGTTACCGAAGGATACAGGAAAGAGCTTGAGATAGTCGGAATAGGTTACAGAGCTCAGATGCAGGGGAACAAACTCGTCATGCAGCTTGGATACGCCCATCCGGTCGTAATGGAAATTCCAGATGATTTGAAAGTCGAAGTTCCCCAGCCCAACAAAATAATAGTTTCTGGAATAGACAAGCAAGCGGTAGGGCAGTTCGCAGCAAACGTCAGAGCTTGGAGACCGCCGAATGTCTACAGCGGTAAGGGAATAAGATACGTCGGTGAAGTGATCCGCCAGAAGCAAAGCAAGAAGGCTTAAAGGGGGTAATGTGAGATGATAAAGAGAATAAACAGATCCGAAAAGAGAAAGAGAAGACATCTCAGGATAAGAAAGAAAGTCTTCGGGACTCCTGAAAGGCCCCGTCTTGCTGTCTACAGATCCAACAAGCACATATACGCTCAGATAATAGATGACACGAAAGGACACACGTTGGTCGCTGCTTCCACACTCGACAAAGAACTCAGAGGCAAGATCCAGAAAACTTGGAACAAGGAAGCTGCGAAAGAGGTCGGAAAACTCGTAGGCAAGAGAGCGGTGGAAAAAGGGATAAAGAAGGTGGTCTTTGATAGGGGCGGATACAAATACCACGGTAGGATAAAGGAGCTCGCCGACGGTGCCAGAGAAGCCGGACTCGAGTTCTGAGGAGGTGTGAAGAGTGGCTCAGATAGCTCAGGAGATAAAAGAGGAATACGGAGATTTTGAAGAGAAAGTAATCGAGATAAGGAGAACTACAAAAGTCACCAAGGGAGGGAAGAACCTCTCCTTTAGAGCTGTTGTTATAGTGGGAAATAGAAACGGTAAGGTTGGGCTCGGAATAGGAAAGGCGAGGGAAGTTCCAGATGCCATAAGAAAGGCGATAGTCAACGCTAAGAGAAACCTGATAGACGTTCCGGTTATCAACGGGACGATCCCACACGAAGTCATAGGAAGGCAGGATGCTTCAAAAGTTCTTCTAAAGCCAGCCGCTCCTGGTACCGGTGTTATAGCTGGCGGTACGGTACGTGCAGTCGTGGAGCTAGCAGGCATACACAACATACTCACTAAAGCTCTTGGCTCGACCAATCCGTTGAACCTTGCGAGAGCTACCATAAACGGTCTGAACGAGCTCATGTCTCCAGAAAATGTTGCCAAGCTCAGGGATATATCCACCGAAGAGGTTATAAAAGGTGTTAAGAAGAGCAAGGAGGAGTGATGGAATATGGCCAAAAAGCTTAAGATAACCCTCGTTAAGAGTCCAATAGGATATCCATATGATCAGAAGGATACCGTTAAGAGGCTCGGACTCAAGAGAATGCATCAGAGTGTTGTCAAGGAAGACATCCCGCAGATAAGGGGAATGATACGCAAGGTCAGACACCTTGTGAGTGTTGAGGAGATCGAGGAGTAAAGGAGGGGAGAGAATGAGGCTTGAGGATCTGAGACCATCCCCAGGAGCGATGAAGGAAAGGAAGAGAAGAGGTAGGGGCCCTGGATCGGGTCTTGGGAAGACTTCTGGAAGAGGACACAAGGGTCAAAAATCGAGAGGGAACAGCAAGGTCGAGCCTTGGTTTGAAGGAGGTCAAACGCCGATTCAGAGAAGACTTCCAAAGAGGGGATTTAAAAACTTCAATAAGAAAGTATATGCGCTCGTCAACGTCAGAACACTTGAGGAGAAATTCGAGGACGGTGAGGAGGTAACCCCAGAGGTTCTCTTAGAAAGGGGGATCATAAAGAAGCTCCTTGATGGTGTGAAGATACTCGGTGATGGGGAGATCACGAAGCCGCTCATCGTCAAAGCGAACGCTTTCAGCAAGAGTGCCAAGGAGAAGATAGAGAGTGTGGGCGGAAAAGTCGAGGTGATATGATGTGGCAGGCGTTTAGAAACGCCTTCAAGATACCAGAGCTTCGAGATAGGATAATATTCACTTTCCTCATGTTGGCCGTTTTCAGGCTCGGTATATACATACCGATACCCGGGATAAACCTCCAGGCTTGGTCTGAGCTCTTCAAGGGATTCGGTGGGGGCGTAGCCGGAGGTGTTGTTAACTTCTTCGATGTTTTCGTCGGTGGCGCTCTGAAGAGGTTTTCCGTCTTCACACTGAGCGTTACTCCATACATAAACGCGGCTATAATCTTGCAGCTTTTAAGCGCCGTTATTCCTTCTTTGAAGGAGATGCTCAGAGAGGGGGAAGAGGGTAGGAAGAAGTTCGCATACTACACAAGGAACTTGACGATAGTTCTTGCCTTCTTCCAGGCTTTCATAATAATCTTCGCTCTCTCGGGAGACGCGAGACTCGTCGCGCCTGGGATGAACAGGCTCACGTTCGTAACCCTTGGAACTCTTTCACTCGTTGCGGGAACTATGTTCCTTCTTTGGATAGGTGAACTGATAACTGAAAAGGGAATCGGGAACGGAGTTTCGGTTTTGATATTCGCCGGAATCGTTGCAAGGTACCCTTCGTACTTTGCCGAGGCGACCGTGAAAAATCTGAACTTTTTAGAGTGGCTCTTCTTCATAGGTATATGGTTCTTCACGATAGTCGCGATAGTTTACGTTCAGCAGGCTGAAAGAAGAATTCAAATTCAGTATGCACACAGAGTCGTCGGTAGAAGGGTTTACGGGGGAGCTTCAACTTTCATCCCGATAAAGGTTAATCACTCTGGAGTTATACCGATAATCTTTGCCGCCGCTATAGTTTCCATACCGTCCGCTATCGCTAGGATGACGAACAATCAGGCCATGTCGAGGATATTCGGTAGCGGGAGCGCACTTTACGTCACCACGTATGCCCTTCTGGTGTTCTTCTTCACTTACTTTTACTCGGTCGTTATATTCGACCCACACGACATGGCTGAGAACATAAAGAAGTACGGCGGATACATACCGGGTATAAGGCCTGGCGCTCCGACTGAAAGGTACTTTCACAACGTTCTGAACAGGGTTACCTTCATAGGAGCTGTCTTTTTGGTGATGATCTCCATACTGCCGTTCCTCGTTCAGTACGTGATAAGAGGTCAGTATATATGGATAGGTGGTACGTCAGCACTGATCGCGGTCGGAGTCGCTCTTGATATAGCGCAGCAGATGGAAGCCCATCTTATGATGCACCACTACGAAGGTTTCATAAAGAAGGGTAAACTTAGGGGGAGGAGAGCATGATAGATCTTGTATTCCTGGGACCTCCTGGAGCTGGCAAAGGGACTTATGCGAAGAAACTCAGAGAGATCTTAGGAATCCCCCACATATCCACAGGTGATATCTTCAGGGAAGCGGTTGCGAATGGGACCGAGCTCGGAAAGAAGGTTAAACCCATAATGGAAAGCGGGGAGCTTGTTCCAGATGAGATAGTCAACAAAGTTGTCAGAGATAGGCTCTCCAAACCCGATTGCGAGAAGGGATTCATATTGGATGGGTACCCGAGAACAGTGGCTCAAGCGAAGGCTCTCGATGAAATGCTCAAAGATATGGGTAGAGAACTGATGTGGGCGATACTCTTCGACGTTCCGGAAGACGTGATAGTTCAGAGAATAACGAACAGAAGGGTATGCCCAAAATGCGGAAGGATTTACAACTTAATAACTAATCCCCCGAAAGAGGATAATCTGTGCGATGTTTGTAAAGTTCCACTCATTCAGAGAGAAGATGACAAGGAAGAGGTAGTTAGAAGAAGATACAGAGTTTATATGGAGTACACATTCCCAGTTGTTGGATACTATGATAGTAAGGGTAAGCTCCAAAAAGTGGATGGAACAATAGGGCTTGATAAAGTCATCGAGGAGGTCTTGAAACTTGTCGATAAAGATAAAGTCTCCTGAAGAAATCGAGAGGATGAGAGTCGCTGGAAGAGCGGTGGCTACTGCGCTGAGGGAAGCGAAAAAAGCGGTTGTGGAAGGTGCAAATGCAAGAGATGTGGAGGAGATCGTCTTAAAGGTATACAGAGAATTGAAAGTTCGTCCGGGATTTAAAGGCTATGGCGGTTATCCCTATGCGACTTGTGTTTCCGTGAACGAGGAAGTCATACACGGATTTCCAAAAAAGAGCAAGGTCTTTAAAAAAGGGGATATAGTCTCAATAGATACTGGGGCGATATACAAGGGTTATTACGGGGACGCGGCTGTGACTTATGCTGTGGGAGAGGTTGACGAACTGTCGAAAAAGCTCATGGAAGTAACTTACAAAGCTTTGAAAAAGGCACTTGAATTGGTTAGAGAAGGAGTTAGAATAGGGGACATCGGATACACGGTTCAGAACTATGTTGAAGAAAACGGATTCAGCGTCGTTAGAGAATATGTTGGCCATGGAATAGGTAGTAACTTGCATGAGGATCCCCAAGTTCCCAACTATGGAAATAAGGGAACAGGGGTTGTTTTGAGGTCTGGCATGACGATAGCTATAGAGCCGATGGTGACGGCTGGAAGCTATGGGGTGAAGGTTTTAAAAGATGGTTGGACAGTCGTCACCGCGGATGGAAGCAGGGCGGCTCACTATGAACATTCTATAGTCGTTCTGAAAGATGGGGTTGAAATACTCACCCCTTGGGAGTGAGAGAATGGGAAAAGAGGACGTCATAAAGGCAGAGGGAATGATAATAGAGGCTCTTCCAAACGCGATGTTCAGAGTGGAATTGGATAACGGGCACACTATACTAGCCCATATCTCTGGAAGAATGAGAAGGAACTTCATAAGACTTGTTCCCGGAGACAGGGTTATCGTTGAGCTATCCATATACGATCTCACTAGGGGAAGGATAGTTTACAGGAAAAAACCCGGAAAAAAATGATCGGGAGGAGGATTGACCATGAAAGTCAGAGCGTCCGTTAAGAAGAGATGTGAGCACTGCAAGATAGTTAGGAGAAAAGGAAGAGTTTACGTCATATGCAAGGTCAACCCGAAGCACAACCAAAGGCAGGGTTGAGAGGAGGTAAGAGAGGATGGCTCGTATCGTCGGTGTTGAGATACCGAACAACAAAAAGGTCTGGGTTGGATTGACTTACATATACGGAATAGGCAAATCGAGGTCGCTTGAAATAATTAAGGGGACCGGAATAGATCCCGATAAGAGGGTTAAAGACCTTACCGAAGAAGAAGTCGGTAAGATAAACAAGTTCATACAGGAGCATTACAAAGTCGAAGGAGAACTCAGAACGGAGGTTCAGAGGAACATAAAGAGGTTGATCGATATAGGTTGTTACCGCGGCGTAAGGCACAAGTTGGGGCTTCCCGTACGTGGTCAGAAGACCAGATCCAACGCGAGGACGAGGAAAGGTCCGAGACCGAAGAGGATCAAGACCAAGAAGAAAAAGAGTGAAGCCTGAGGAGGGGTAAATCGTGCCGAAAAAGAGGAGAAGATCTGAAAGGAGAAAGAAAAAGAAGATATCGGTTAACCGAGGAATAGTGCACATAAAGTCGACATTCAACAACACTATAGTCACGTTGACCGATATGGATGGAAACACGCTCACATGGGCGAGTGGAGGTACTGTGGGTTTTGAAGGGACGAGAAAGGGAACCCCGTACGCTGCTCAGCTCGCGGCTGACAGAATAGCAAAAGAGGCCATGAAGATGGGGGTCAAGAAGGTCGATGTTTGGGTTAAAGGACCTGGCCCCGGGAGAGAAGCTGCTATAAGAACGATCCAAGCTGCCGGACTCGAGATAGGCCAGATAAAAGACGTTACACCGATACCGTTCAACGGAGTCAGACCGAAGAAGAGAAGGAGAGTCTAAGGAGGGAAAAAGATGGGAAGATACACGGGCCCTGTTTGTAAGCTCTGCAGAAGGGAAGGTATGAAGCTTTACCTCAAGGGAGAGAAATGCTATTCCGATAAATGTCCCTACGATAGAAGACCGTACCCTCCGGGACAGCACGGCAGGAGGAGGGCTAAGCTCACGCAGTACGCCAAGCAGCTCAGAGCTAAACAAGCTATGAAGAGAATGTACGGAATAATGGAAAGGCAATTCAGAAGGTACTTTGAAAAAGCTCAGAAGATGAAGGGAGATACAAGGGAGAACTTAGTCACACTAGTTGAGTCGAGACTCGACAACGTCGTTTACAGATTGGGATTTGCCATGAGCAGAAACCAGGCGAGACAGCTCGTCAACCATGGACATTTCTTGGTAAACGGAAAAAAGGTCGACATCCCCTCTTACCTCCTCAGACCGGGAGATGTCGTCGAGGTCAAGGAGAAATCAAGATCGATAGAACCCATCAAAAACGCGATAGAGTTCAACAGCGGAAGAGATATCATGCCATGGCTTGAGGCAGACTACGACAACTTCAAAGGAACTTACCTTAGGTATCCAAAACTGTCCGAGGTCAGAGATCTGCCAGTGAACGTCCAGGATATAATCGAGTTCTACTCGAGGTGATAGTATGAACCAGTTCGTTATGCCGAAGAAAATGAAATTGGAGGAAACTCAAGAAGGTCCGGATTTCTACTACGCAAAGTTCGTACTCTCTCCTCTGGAGAAGGGATACGCGATAACCATTGGTAACGCTTTGAGAAGGGTACTTCTATCATCGATACCATCACTTGCGATAACCTCGATGAGGTTTATAAAGCCCGAGAAGTACCACGAATATGACACCATAGATGGAGTCAAGGAGGACATATTGGAGATAATACTCAACTTGAAAGAAGTTCAGTTCAAGACGATGGTTCCAATCGATGGTCAGGTGAAAATGGTGGTCGAGAAGAAAGGTCCAGGCCTTTTGAAGGCTTCTGACATAAGAACCCCGTCTGGTATAGAAGTTGCTAATCCGGATCACGTGATAGCGCATCTGAGTGAAGATGCCGACCTGATGTTCGAAGTTTACGCAGAAGTAGGGAAGGGATTCGATCCCGCATCGGAGAGGAGCGAGAAACCCGAAATAGGTTGGATACTGATAGACGGCGTTTTCTCCCCTGTTTTGAAGGTCAACTTCTACCAGGAGAACGTCAGGGTCGGTAAGAGGACGGATTATGACAAACTCACCCTCGAAATATGGACAAAGAAATCCATCAGACCGGAAGAAGCTCTTAGGAAAGCCGTTGACATTATATTGGATCACTTCAACCTGATCGCGCAAGATCTACCTGAAGTCGAAGTCCTCGATATCGAGAAGAAGGAAGTCGAAGAGCATGGTGATATAGAAGATGAAAAGGAGATAGAGGACGAGCTCTTGGAGATAAAGATAGAAGACCTTGGAATGTCCAAGAAGATAATAAACGCCCTCAAAAGGGAGAAGATAGAGACCGTAGGGGATTTGCTGAAGAGAAGCGAGGATGAGCTCTTGAAGATAAAACATTTCGGTCCTAAATCATTAGAGGACCTGAAGAAGATTCTCAAGGAGAAGCTGGGAATAGAACTTGGAAAGGGAGGGAACTCTGATGAGACACAGAGTGAAGAGACACAGGATTAATAGGCCTAAGGATCACAGGATTGCCCTCCTTAGGAACCAGGCGAGAGAACTGATAGAGCATGGGTCGATAATGACAACTGTTTCAAAGGCGAAAGCTTTGAAAGTTTTCTTTGACAAGCTTATGAGCAAGGCTGTCAAGGCTGCTTCAACAGACGACAAGATAAGGAGCATGAACCTGAGGAGACAGATAAACAGGCACCTTGGTGATAGGAAGCTGACGAACAAGTTCGTTGATGAGATAGCCTCAAAACACACAGACAGGAGAGGTGGATACGTTAGGATTATAAGGATTGGATACAGAAGAGGAGATGGCGCAGAGATGGCGCTTGTCCAGATAGTCGAAGCCGAAGAAAGATGATCCGGTTTTGCCGGGTTTTCGGCCCCGATAGGGGCCGTTTTCTTTGAAGGGAGGATAATCCTTGAAACACATCCTTGGAAACACCTATGTGATCGAGGGCTCTACGAATACAGGTGTCTATATGGAAGGAAACAAGGTATATCTTGTAGATGCCGGAGGATCTAGAAAGGTCCTCAGAGAAGCTGCTGAGAGGTTTTACGGAAAAAAGGTAATCCTCCTCGTAACGCATCATCATTCAGATCACATAAAGAACGCAGCGTATCTTCAAAAGATGACTGGATGTGAAGTTCTCGCTCCAATTGGAGAGCTTTCGATGATAGCAGAACCGATCCTTGAATCCTATATCCTATTCGGTGCAAACCCTCCCAAGAGCTTGAGAGGGGATTTTTTCGTATCAAAGCCCGTTGATGTAAAGCCGCTAAATGACGATATACCGCTGAAAGTGATAGATCTTCCAGGACACACTCCATTCCACGTTGGATACATGACGCCTGATAGAGTTCTATTCTCAGGGGACCTATTCTTCTCAAGGGAGATCCTCAAGAAATACTCCTATCCGTATCACACGTCTATCTCTCTTCTGAGAGAGACTCTGAAGAAATTCGAGAATATGAATTATGAGGTGGTCGTACCAGCTCACGGGAAAGTGACCGGAGATCCGTCAGAGGATATATCATTCATGATCGAGGCTATAGAGAAATTCGAGAAAGAGGTGTTAAGCATTCTGAAAAGACCCATGGTTCTTGAGGAGATCGTTTTGGAAACCTCAAGGAAGTTCGAACTCAAGTTTCCGAAGGGCTTTTGGTACCTTTTTAGATCTTTCGTGGCAGCAGTTCTTGAGGATCTTGAAAGAAATGGAAAAATCGTTGAGAATTCAGGAGTTTGGGGAGTGAAAGAGTGAGGAAGAGAGGAATCGTGGTTGGGTTTCACTCATCCATGGCACTGGTGGAAGACCTTGAAACTTCCGAAGAGATCCTCTGTAAACTCCGAGGAAAATTCAAAAAGCAAGGTATAAAGGTTATCGTTGGGGACAGAGTTGAGTACTCAAGCGATGGAGTCGGAGGTGGGGTGATAGAGAACATCCTCCCAAGGGAGACTTTCCTTCCCAAACCGAGGATCGCAAACGTTGATCAGGTCGTTTTGGTAACCACAGTTAGAAGTCCGGAAGTTCCTCTGTACATATTCGACAAATTTCTCGTTCTTGCAGAGAGAGCGAAGATTCCAACGATCATTGTATTTAACAAAGTGGACCTTCTGATTGAAGGTGATCTTAAAAGATTGGAAGAGTTGGAGTCTTATTACGGACGATACTACAAGACCTTGAGAACTAGTGTCGTTGATGGGACAGGTTTGAGCGATCTGAAGGAGGTTTTCAAGGGAAAGGTAAGCGCAATGGCTGGGATGTCCGGTGTTGGGAAGAGTTCGCTCCTTAACGCTATAAATCCAGGGCTGAGGCTCAGAGTTGGAGAGATATCGGAAAAGCTCAAGAGGGGGAGGCACACGACGACTTCGGTGCGCCTCTTGAAATTTGACTTCGGTGGATACGTTGCCGACACACCAGGATTCGCAAACCTTGACATATCTGACATAGAGGAGGATGAACTTAAAGATTTTTTCGTGGATTTCAGGGAATACGACGGAATGTGTGCGTTTGCAGACTGCATTCATGTATCAGAACCTGGGTGCTACATAAGAAGACTCGTAGCTCAGGGAGAGATAGCCTCTCACAGGTATGAGAATTACCTCAAAATGCTCGATGAGATCAGTCATAAAGCTCCCGAGCGCTCGTGACTTCCCTGAATCCATCAGGTGTGCTCAGAACGAGCCTATCTGGAAGAATCTTGTATATCTTGGCCTCTTTCCCATGAAAGTTTATCCTCATACCTTCCTTTAAATCCAGGGCTTTCTTCCAAAGCCTAGTTAAAACTCCTTTTGTTAGCTTGTACTTCTCCCAGTTGGATCTCATCTTCTTCAGCACCAGCATGAGAATCTCATCGAGGGGGTATTCCTTTTTCTTTATCTCCTTTATGGAAATCGCCACGTCCTTAAGCTCAATAGGTATCTCGTTGTTAACGTTCAATCCAATTCCCACGACTATTACAATTGGAAGTTCTCCGTCGAATATCCCTTCCGTGAGTATTCCCGCGAGCTTTTTCTTTTTGTAATAAACGTCGTTCGGCCATTTCAGGTAAGCTGATATCTTGATATCCTTCAAAACCTGAAGGAGTGACACCGACGCGAGCTTCGTGTAAAAGTTCAGATCTTTTATGTTCTTTGGCTTGAAAGCCACGCTGAACCAAAGTCCTCCCTTTGGGGAATGCCAGGTTCTGTTCTCCCTCCCCCTACCAGAAGTCTGTTCTAAAGCAACCACAACGTCCCCGTCGTGGAGTACGGAGTGGTTCTTCAAAACGTACGTGTTTGTCGACTCAAGCGTTTCAAAAGTGTATATCTTCTCACCTATCAAATCTCGAGCACCTCGTATTCTCCCGTATCCGGGTCCAAGAGGACCATTGTCGATTTCCCAGTTAGACATCCGCACGCTTCACCAGGATTGACTACAAGTGTCTTTCCTTCCCTTCTTATATCCATCTTGTGTGTATGTCCGTAAAAGACGTAGTCGTACATCTGGGACTTGACTATTGCTTCAAGGAGGAACGGTTCGTGCATGAGGGCGACTTTTTTCCCATCAACTTCCAATTCCCTTGGCCCTTTCTTTATCGCATCCCCAGCTTTCTCTTTCATAAAAAGCCACTCTCCATCGTTGTTCCCAAAGACGCCGTGAAGTTCGAAGTCTTTGAAGAGTGGGATCACGAAAGGCGCGACGATATCACCACAATGGAATACCACCCTTACGTTTCTCTTCTTGGCTTCTTCAACTGCTCTTTTCACTCTTTCCAAGTTGTCGTGTGTATCACTTATCACCATCCACATGGTTATCACCTCCGTACTCCGGAACGAGTTTCTTCGATAGGGACAGCGCTCTTTTCCAATCCCCAGATTTTACAGACTTCTTGATCTCCTCTATTATATCCCCCGCGTTTTCATAAGCCTTCTTTGACACCACCTTCATGACCTTTTGATGCGGCGTGTTCTCGAAGAACTCATGAGGATAGAAGAGCTCTTCGTACAGCTTCTCGCCGGGTCTTATTCCAGTGTAGACGATCTTTATATCCTGATCGGGAACGAATCCTGAAAGGGTTATCAGGGTTCTCGCAAGCTTGTCTATCGAGATCTGGTCTCCCATATCCAGAACGAACAGATCTTTTCCCTCGGTGTACGCCCCAGCCTGGAGGACCAAAGACACGGCTTCCGGTATCGACATGAAGAACCTTTTCATCCTCGGATCTGTGACGGTAACGGGGCCTCCTTTCATTATCTGTTCTCTGAACTTTGGTATCACACTTCCCCTGCTTCCCAAGACGTTTCCGAACCTCACGACCGCGAACTTCGTATCGCATCCTATACCGTAGAGTATGTAGAGTTCTGCGAGTCTCTTGCTCAGTCCCATTATCGATGTTGGGTTGACCGCTTTGTCGGTTGAGATGAATATCATTCTCTCTACACCGTATTCACAACAAAGATCAGCTATGATTTTAGTTCCAACGACGTTAACCCTGAAAGCCTCATACGGATTTTCCTCCATCAAAGGTACGTGTTTATGAGCCGCCGCGTGAAAGACTATTTGCGGTTTGTACTTCTCGAAGACCTGCTTCATCCACTTCTCGTCAGACACATCTCCTATCACTCTGTACTTTTTCACGTTCGGGAAATTCCTGTTGAGTTCTTCATCTATCTTGTATATGCTGTTCTCTCCCCTACCAAGGAGTATCAAACTCTCTGGCTCGAGCCTCGCGATTTGCCTGACGAGTTCCGATCCTATACTCCCTCCAGCTCCTGTTACCATCACCCTTTTTCCCCTTATGTATCCACCTATCTCTTCGAGGTTGACTTTGACCTGTTCTCTTCCTAGTAGATCCTCTATGGATATATCTCTGAGCTCTCCAAGTTTTGCTTTCTTATCAGTAAGCTCATATATTCCGGGAAGTGTTCTGACTCTAACAGATCTGAGATCTATCGAATCGACTATCCTTTTCATCTGATCGGAGCTGGCAGAGGGTATGGCTATTATAACTTCGCTGGCTCCGTACTTTTTGACCACATCCATGACGTTCCTTATAGGCCCATAAACCGGGACTCCCCTTATCTTCCTTCCGATCTTTCGCGGTGAATCATCAACAAAGGCCACGACTTTCCCAAGGTTTGGCCTTCTTTCAAACTCCTCAAGGAGAGCGCTCCCGGCATCTCCAGCTCCAACTATGACCACTTTCTTTCCGTCATTTCTTCCACCCGAGTAGTGCGAAATCCACTGCCAGAAGAGCCTGCTCATAACTATGAGCGAGAAGCTTCCGAGGAACGTGAGAAACCCAACCGATCTTGGAAGAACTATACCGTACTGGGTAGTTAGAACGAGCTGAAATGAAGCTAGGTTCACTATGTAAGCCAAAAGTGATCCTCTGAACAGAAGCATCATATCCTTCGGAGAAGCGTAGGCCCATATTACCCTGTAGCTTCCGTTCAAGACGTACGTTAGAGATGCCACGAGGGTGTATATGGGGATAGAGAGAAAGTACTCTGACATTTCCGAAAAGTTGAAGCCGAATCTCACAAAAAGTGCGAATATCCCGGCCAAGAAGGTTAAAGCTGAATCTATGAGAAACAAATAGAATTTCCTCACCAGCGTGTCACCATCCTGATCCTCTCCCTGGGAATCACACCGTATTTTTTGAGGACGCCTCTGAAATCCCTCTTTATGTATATCCTGACTATTTGTATCAAGTTGCTCGTCATCAGTTTGTAAGCCGGGTATCTCTTGACGTATTCTTCAAATCCCATGACTTCGTTTCCATCGAATACGAGAACTCTGCTTTGGACGAACTCGTCCGGATGAACGAGCGTGAGTTGGTAAGGAGTGTCGACAACGAAGAGATCGTCGAAATTCTCGAGAATGTACTTTAGGTCTTTCAAATCATTCTCATCAGAAACTCCGTTTTTCAGAACTTCGATCAGCTTCTCCTTCATCTTCTCCAAAGCTTCCCTTGCTATAGACTTTCCAACCAAAGCCGGATCTATTCCTTCTATCGGGAACGGCATCTCCATGACGACCTTCCACAAGTCCCTTTTAAGGAGCCTTTGGAGAGTTTCATGAGCTTTTTTCAGTTCCTCATCGTCAGATCCATTTCTGTAAAGGTACTTTATCTCCTCGAATATCGTCATATCTGTGAGGTCTACGAATTCTTCTAAGTTCGAAACCCTCTTAGAGAGACTTAATGGTTTGAAGGAGAGCCTTAACACTTCCTGTATCATTAGATCAGCTGCTCTTGATGTCTTGTGGAAATACACGTTCTTGTACATCATGAACCTTCCAAAGAGTGCGGTGTATATATCGTCCATAGCTTTGTTTCTGTAGCAAAGGAGCTTTTTTCCGTCTTTTTCAACTATCAGAGAATTTCTGATGATCCTATCCGGTGCTCCCGTCCCGAATGTTCTCGTTCCGCTGCTGTACGAGTCCCTGAGTATGAAATCTATCCTGTCCGCTCCAAGAGGTCCCTGAATTATGTTGAACTCCACTGTTCCTTCATCTTCACCTTTGAAAACCTCGACGACTTCTTCAAAGAGCTTCTTCAAACCATCCTCCATATCTTCGAAGCTTCCCACTGTGTTTTCGAGGTCCTCGAGAACATCTTTTTTTTCGTCTTCCCTCAGATTGTCGAACTCCGTCTTCACATGTTCTGGCATCAGCTCAAGGAGAATCCTCTCCCTGTATTCATCGTGCCCTCCTTTTATTCCGGCGAGTGGGTAGACGACGTCGTCAAACTGGTGACTGAAAGGCCCATGTCCTATGTCGTGAAGAAGTCCAGCAAGTCTCAGAATTCTCTTTTTTGAGATATCTCCAGGGAACAGGTGATCTGAATACATCCCGCTGACGTGCATAACTCCCAGAGAGTGAGCGAACCTTGTGTGGCTTGCTCCAGGATAGACCATCGCAGCTCCAGTGAGCTGAGAGAGAAATCTGAGCCTCTGGACAGGTTTTGTGTCTATTATCACCCTCTCTAGTGGTGATATGAAGATCTCGGAGTATATTGGATCTCTCGAAACTTTGTACTTCATCATTTCACCGCCTCTTCAACCCTCCAAGATAGGGAGAGAACCTCTACGTCTTTGAACCTTCCTCCCATTATCTGCATTCCAACCGGCAGGTCGTTTGATTCTCCAAAAGGAACGCTTATAGCCGGGATTCCAGCTAGGTTTGCCGGTATCGTGTAAAAGTCCATAAGGTACAAACTCAACGGATCCGTCTTTTCTCCTATCTTCGGGGCGACTATCGGGGAAGTTGGAGATATTATGAATTCGTTCTCGCTCAAGGCATCGTAAATCTCTTCTGATATCTTCCTTCTGACCCTTTGGGCTTTGTCAAAGTACGCATCGTAATACGCAGCGCTCAATGTAAACGTTCCAAGAAGAATTCTCCTTTTTACCTCTTCCCCAAACCCCGTATTTCTTGTTTTTAGATAGAGCTCTTTGAGGTTTTCTCCAGTTATTCTTAATCCGTACCTTATGCCATCAAACCTTGCAAGATTCGAGCTGACCTCAGCCGGGGCTATTATGTAGTATGTGGCAACTGAGTACTTAATGCTTGGTAGAGATATCTCACGCACCTTCAGGCCAATCTTCTCAAGAATTTTCACGAACTCATCGAACTTTTTTGCAACATCTTCATCGAGCCCTTCGTATTCCATCATTTCCTTGACTATCGCAACGCTCTTTTCCGAGAGATTGATCTCCTTGAATCTCTTGAAATCCAATTTCACATCGGCGGTCGTTGAATCCATCTCGTCTTTTCCGCTTATGATATCCATGACGGTGGCTATGTCCTCTGTGCTGGTGGCAAGCGGTCCTATCTGATCGAGTGATGATGCGTAAGCTACAAGTCCATACCTTGAGACAAGGCCATAAGTCGGCTTGAATCCAAATACTCCCGTCAGAGATGCAGGCTGTCTTATAGATCCACCCGTGTCGCTTCCAAGCGCGACTGGAACCATCCCAGATGCAACTGCAGCTGCCGATCCTCCACTGCTTCCACCGGGAACTCTCTCTAAATCCCTGGAGTTTTTCGTTGGAAAGAAAGCACTGTTCTCGGTGGTGGAACCCATCGCGAACTCATCCATGTTCGTCTTTCCTACTATCACAAAACCCGCTTTCTTCAACTTCTTCACGACAGTCGCATCGTAAGGAGGAACGAAGTTTTCCAATATCTTCGAACCGCAGGTCGTTCTTATCCCTTCGGTAGTTATGTTGTCCTTCACGGCTATAGGCACACCAGAGTAAGGGCCACTTGGGATCTCTGGGTTATTCACTATCGTGAGGAACGCGTTTACCTTCTCGTCTAGTTTTCTAATGTTTCTCAGAATTTCATCTATTCTTTTCCTATCTGCTCCGATGAAATCCGCGATCTTCAAGAAGTTCACCTCCCGATTTTTTTCAAGAATATCTTAGCGTACTCCACATATCCGCTCTTCGGGAATTTCCTTATGAAGCTCTCGAAAAGCCTTCTGGCGTTTTCACGGTCACCCATAACGTAGTAAGAGAGTGCCAAGTAGTAATAACAATCGTCATGGAAGTAAACATTTGGGAATTTCTTGCTCACTATGTTGAGTGATTTCTGGAACAGGTTCACAGCCGTTTTAAAGTCTCCCTTCAGATACATTATGTAGCCAGCGAGCCAGTATATCTTCGCGCTATCAAGCTCAGACGATGGCTTGTAAACTTTTTCTCCTGGAAGTATAACGGGTGTGATAAAGCCATTCACACTCTTTTTCAAATCCTTTATATCCTTCTCAAGATTTGAAAGCTTCTCAACGATAGGTTTCAGGTCCACGGAAACACTCACGGCTTTCTGACTTTGCTGATTCTGAGTCTGGACAACCTTAAGAGATTTGAGCTTCTCGTCCAAGACCCTTGAGACAGCCTTTTCTATATCATCCAAGCTTATCTGTGGGGCTTTCAAGCTCGCTATGGAGTTTTCCAACTTTTTGTAGCTTTCATCGATCTTGCTCTCGACCGGCTTGAGATTAACTTGAGCTTTCACTATCTGAGGTTTGCTTACACCGGCGAGTTTTTCTTCGATGAAGGATTTCGACGGCATCGAAAATAGCGCCATTAAAGACACTGCCAGTATTACCGCGGATGTTATCACCACGGTGTATTCGAAAGCTCCGAACACATGTTCTCTTCTCTTCGATGACTTTCTGCTCATCAAAGACGGGTGAGTCGAGTCAAGGGCTTCGAGAAGCTCTTCAAGGGATTGAGCCCTCGCTCTGTCACCGCGCCTCCTTGCTATTTCAAGCTTCAAGGCCACGGCTTCTACAAGCTCTGGATAGTCTTTAGTTATCCCTTCGAGGAGTGCGAAAGCTCCTTCGTAGTTTTTCTTCTCCATCTCAGCTACAGCATCCCTGAAATCCGCTTTGTAATCTTTTTTGAGTCTTGACTTTATCTGCTCAGCTCTTGATTCGTAAATCTTTTTAAGGTCCTCTGGCATCCTCTCGAAAGCTTTCAGAGCTTCTTCAAAGTTTCCAGAAGCCTCTTCGAGCTCGAAGACAAGCTGCGGGTATTCGTCTTGGAACACACTCAAAAGGGTTCTTGCCCTGCTCAGCTTTCCTTCTTTTATGAGAGACCTTACAACATTCTCTATGACATCCATCTTCTCACCCCCGCTCAATTCTACCACTCGACGACAAGGTGTGTCGCTATTTTACACAAACTTATAGTGACCATCTTCAAAAACTTTAGAAGGAAAGTCCTATTTTCACCGTATATATTCCGCTGCTTGTTTTCTGGTATCTTGACCGCTTACTTTCTATGG
>JALVXE010000011.1 GCA_027038385.1 Thermotogaceae bacterium | reverse complement strand
CTGCAAGCCCTGCGGCTACGACATTCTTCGCCACGTATCTAGCCATGTAATGAGCGGATCTGTCGACCTTTGTAGGATCTTTTCCACTGAAAGCTCCCCCACCGTGTGGAATCCACCCCCCATAGGTGTCGACTATTATCTTCCTACCGGTGAGCCCTGTATCCGCCATAGGCCCTCCTAAAACAAACCTTCCGGTTGGGTTGACCAATATCTTCATATTATCGTCTCTGAGGTTTTCCGGAATCACAGGGTCTATCACATACTTTTTAACAGCTTCTTCGAGTTCTTCCCTTTTCACGCTCGGATCGTGTTGAGTGGATACAACCACCGTGTCTACCCTGACGGGTTTGCCATCCTCGTATTCTATGGTAACCTGGGTTTTTCCGTCCGGCCTGAAGAAGGGCACTATCTTTTCCTTTCTCACGTAAGCGAGTCTCATTGCGAGCTTATGGGCTAAAGTTATGGGAAGAGGCATGTATTCCGGTGTTTCGTTCGTAGCGTACCCGAACATCATTCCCTGATCCCCGGCACCGAGGGCCAGAAGCTCGTCCTGGAATTCCTCTTTGCTTTGCTTCGCTTCGAGAGCTTTGTCGACACCCATTGCTATATCCGGAGATTGGCTGTGAATGGATGTGAGGACCGCACAGGTTTCGCCATCGAACCCGTACTTTGCTCTCGTGTATCCTATTTCGAGTATTGTTCTTCTAACTATCTCTGGTATGTCAACGTACGCCCTCGTTGTAACCTCACCGGCTACTATCGCTATCCCCGTGGTTACGAGAGTCTCAACCGCTACCCGTGCTCTGTAGTCCTGTTCTATTATCGCGTCAAGTATGGCATCCGATATCTGATCTGCTAACTTGTCAGGATGACCCTCCGTTACGCTTTCACTCGTGAAGAGCTTCTTCATTTCTCATCCTCCTTCCCCTCATCGTACTCTTCTTCACTGACAAAACTCCCTCCGTTTATCTCAAAATAAACGGGTTTATAGCTTCTCTTAAACCCTGCATCGACCTTTATCTGGTTGTAGCACTTGTCGCATACGTACAGTTTGTCTATAACCAAAGCCGCGTTGCCATCGTAGGATACCACGAAATCCCTGCTCTTCAATATCCTTTTTTTCATAACATTCCCACATCTGTCACACTTTATGTACACCACTAGGGAATCTTTCTCGTTGTAAAACGGGTTCTTTAAGATGTCCTTCTTTCCTTTCCAGAACATCCCGCTCACTTCCTTCTCAATTTGAGCTTGAAATCCTTCTCATTACCGAAGTAATCCCCGAGGGTGATGACCACGGTCGAATCGTTCGGGAATCTAGGTATATCGCTTTGCTTGACAACACTCACATCGCCTTTCGGATAGAGATCGTACCAAGCGTTGTAACCTCCCCTTAAACTCGATAGCTTCTCATCATAAACTGAGAAGGCCTTCTTCACCTCATCCATGGGAATCCTATCGAAGAATATCTCGTACATAGGAGAAGAGCTGTTTTCAAACCTCATTGACAGACTCCGAAGACCCAACCTGTACGAATCTCCACGAATGACATATTTTGAAAAAGCCAATACTGCGATCTTGGGATAGTCACCTGAGAATTCGTAAACCTTATCCGGCGAGTAGTCGTAAACAACTCCGTTGATCGCGATTTTCAGAAGGACAATGTCTTCTCTTAAAGGCTGTTCTATCCACTTGAGCATATCTGGATATATCGAAAACGGGTCGTAAGAGAATTTCTCATCCTGACTCCTGACTTCGAAATGACAATGCGGTCCTTGAACGTTCCCAGAATCCCCGGAATACGCTATGACTTGACCTTGCATAACCTTTACCTCACCCTTTGGAAACTTTATGACTATTCTTCTAGGCTTCTCAGCCCATCCATCTTTGAAACAGAGCGGATAGAGCGAATCCTCGTTTGTGAAAGCTTCGAACGCCTCTCCATACTCTTTCTTCCCTTCCTCTCTCATCTGTTTTAACTTCTCTTTCCACACATCTTTTGACACGGCATATCGGTTTACAAAATCCTGCAGTATCGTGGATATATCAGCTCCAGCAGACGTTCTTAGACTCCTAGAGAATCCCGAAAGGTGAGCGTAGAGGGTCTTGTAACCGTTCTTGTGTGAAAGAACGATGTTGCACCCGTAAAGATCATCAGGGTCTATGACGATCCTGTCCACGTATCCATCGTCTACCGCGAGTATCTTTATACCTATCTTTGGATTACCCTCCCACGTTGAAAAGTCAACTCCCATGTGAAAATGCGGCCAGAATCCCAACCTGAGCTCCCCAAACGTGGAGGTCAACCATGTCCTCAAAACCGGCGGGACGTAGGCTATCAGCAAAACACTCAAAAGTACAACCAGTACAGTTAGCAGCTTTTTCACTTGAGCACCTCCCCTTCTACTCTTCCAATGGCTTCGGATATCAGATCCCTTCTCCCTCTCAAAACGAGCTCGAATCTTCCATCCATCAATCTCTGGTTCTCCAGAGAAATCCTATCAAGGTAAGAGTATATCTTTCCTATGTTATCAATCGGGACTAGGCATCTCACGGTTTCCTCAAGCTTTGAAAGCTCGCTCTCTATTCTCTCCAGAATCTCTGCGATACCTACACCATTCTTAACTGAAGAGAACAAAGCTTTCGGGAACCTTTCCATCGACAGCTCTATCATCTCTTTCGAAACCAGATCAATTTTGTTGAAGAGTATCACTCTAGGTATGTCATCAGCACCTATTTCTTTCAGAACTTTCAAGCTCTCCTCTATCTTCGTCTCATAGAAAAGATCCGATATATCAACGACGTGTATCAAGAGATCAGAATTCTTTATCTCCTCCAAGGTGGCTCTGAACGCTTCAACTATCGTATGAGGGAGCTTTCTTATAAATCCAACGGTGTCAGAGATCAACACAACCTTCCCTGAGGGTAGTTTCACCCTTCTGGTTATAGGTTGAAGAGTTGCAAAGGGTTCATCGGCTACTTTAGCATCTTTCCCCCTAGATAACGCGTTCAGGAGGGAAGATTTCCCGGAATTTGTATAACCAACTATGGAAACTTTGTAAAGCGCTCCCTTACTCCTTTTCTTTCTCTGTAGCTTCCTCCTTCTCTCTATTTCCTCGAGTTTTTTCTTGAGCAACGATATCCTCTTTCTTATAACACTTCTCTTCCTCTGAAGTATTTGCTCTCCTGGTCCTCTAGTTCCTATTCCTCCTCCAAGACGCGACATTTCTCTTCCAAGTCCAACGATTCTTGGAAGCTCATATTGAAGTTTGGCAAGTTCGACCTGAATTTTCCCCTCCTCACTCTCGGCATGCTTTGCGAATATCTCCAGTATAACCTGAGTCCTATCTAGAACCTTCGTCGAAGTAGCGTTTTCGAGGTTTTTTCTTTGAAGAGCAGTTATCTCATCATCGACTATCACATATCCGATGTTGAACGCTTCCACTACCTTGGCAAGCTTTTTAACCTTTCCCCTTCCCAAATACCACTTTGAATCCACGAAAGTCCTTCTTTGAACAAGCCGCTCAATTGGATACAAACCAATATTTCTTGAAAGGAGCTCTAGCTCTTCCAAGGATTCATCTATGTCAAAGTCCCCACTGTCCACAGCCACGAGGATGGCCTCGTTACTACTCACTCTCTGTATCTTCCCCCTCCGGCCTCTTAGACACGAGTTTCACGTACTGCTCCGGCATCAGAGTACTTATGGCATGCTTGTATATCAGGCTCTGTTTGTTTCCCTCCTCGAGGAGAACCGTATAGCTATCAAAAGCCTTCACCACGCCTTTCATCTGATACCCATTCACAAGGTACACTTTAACCTCTATCTTGTTTATCCTGAGTTGGTTGAGGAAACGATCCTGAAGATTGAACTTTTCCGGCACGACTTCACCCCCGCTTCTCTTTGTTCGGCACAGTAATATTACCATAAAAAGGTGTATAATACACTTCAGCAGATGAAAAATTCCGAGAGGGGTGAGCGCGGTGAAGGAATTCAAAACTGTGGCACTCTACGAAGATGAGAATCACAAGTTTTACCTGCTTGGCAGCAGCGAAAAGGAAGAGGAAGGAATAGTCCAAGTCAACCAGTACGTAGTGGTGGATGGAGAAGAGGCTGCCCTTCTAGATCCCGGAGGAGCTCATGTTTTTGCAAGAGTCCTTGCAGAAGTTTCTGAGATAATCGGCCTTGAGAGGGTCAAACACATATTCTTCACACACCAGGATCCGGATGTGGTTTCCGGCATAACCCTTTGGATGTCCATAATCCCTCACGCTAAAGTCTACATATCGAATCTGTGGACGAGGTTCCTACCACACTTCGGTATATACGATCAAAGGAAGATAGTTGCGCTTCCAGATAAAGGGGGAAAAATCCAATTTTCAAGTGGAGTATCCTTGGATATAATACCGGCTCATTATCTTCACTCCACCGGAAATCTGAACCTCTACGATCCTGTCGCGAGGATTCTCTTCTCAGGAGACATAGGCGCTGCGATATTCCCAAAAGGTGGAAGATATCAGATAGCTCAGAACTGGGAAGATCACGTTAGGCTTATGGAAGCTTTCCATCAGAGATACATGACCTCGAACGTGGCGTGCAAAAAATGGGTGGATATGGTTAGTAGGTACGACATAGAGTACATAGCTCCTCAACATGGAGCTGTGATGCCAAGAGAAATAGCGCATAGATTCCTGGAGTGGCTCAGAAATCTCAAATGTGGTGTCGACATAATCAACAGAGTTTACGGATGAAGGCGGTGGTGAAAATGGCTGAGAAGGAAAAGGTTATGGACGTATTGAGTAGGCTCACCGCGTCGTTTTTCGCACAGAATGTCATGACTTCCTTCATAGAGCACCTTGACGAAATCCTGGTTGGAAGGGTTAGGGAGACACAGAGTGAACTCTCCGAGATAACGGACAGCTTTCTGAAGCTCAGCAACGAATTTGAAGATCTAGCTTCAAGGCTTCAACAGAGTAGTGCACTCGCTTCTGAGAACGTCGAGAAGATCACCGCACTTAACGTTGAATTGGAGGACGAATTGCAGAAAGCCGGTACGGATATATCCACAGTTGGTGAAGATGTGGAAAAAACTGTGAACAACACCTTCGATATACTGAACTCTTTCAAAGATGTTGAGAAAATGATAGACGATATAGCAAAAATAGCCAAGCAGACGAATCTCTTAGCTCTTAACGCATCCATAGAGGCTGCAAGAGCCGGTGAATCCGGAAGGGGATTTTCCGTCATAGCCACGGAAATCCAAAAATTGGCCACGAATTCCAAAGAAGTTTCAGATCACATATCCGAGAAGGTAAAAAGCATCTCCTCATCAATTGAAGACGCGATGAACAACGTGAGAAAAGTAAAAGATATGTTTGATATACTCAGCGTGTCTATGACGAAATTTTTAGACTTCCTGGCCATGAATAAGCAATTTTTGGAACAGGTTACCGATATGATGGAGCAAGCGTTCAAGGATGTAAGCGAGAGCTCTCAAGAGATGAAGAAATCGGTCGAGGTCATGAGAGAAGCGATCAGTAGATTCGACGTTATGGCCAACGTTATAACGGCGATAATAAATGCTCAGGTTAATCTGAGAGATCTAGAAATTTGAACAGAATCCCCCCGGATTCCTCCGGGGGATTTTAATATACTCATGTGTATAAAAATCACAATCTCTGAGATCTGCTTCTGATCAGGCATTCCGGAATTTTTCTTCCTTCTCCTCTCGTTTCCAATTTTTGTGAAGTGGTTATATAATCCAAACTTAAGCGGAGCGGATTGGTTTTATTATGCACACACCTGTACTTGTAGCGGAGGTTGTTCGTTTCCTCAACCCAAATAGAGATGGAATATACGTAGACTGTACCCTTGGAGCAGGCGGTCATACCTTGGCGCTGTTGGAGAGGTGTGCACGATGTAGAGTGATAGGTCTGGACGTTGATCCAGACGCTTTGAGTTTAGCAAGGGAGAGACTCTCTGTGTACGAGCGGAGCGGAAGGATTAAGATTCTCAGGGAATCTTATACCAACATCACATCGATCCTGAGATCAGAAGGGATCGAAAAGGTTGATGGATTGCTAGCCGATCTCGGAGTCTCCAGTATGCATTTAGATAACCCATCGAGAGGTTTCTCCTTCAAGGAAGAAGGACCGCTCGACATGAGGATGAATCCTTCCGCTGATAAAACCGCCTACGAAGTGGTCAACTTCTACGAAGAAGAGAAGATCGCAAAGATCATAAGTGAATACGGCCAAGAGAGATTTGCAAAGAGGATAGCCAGGGAAATCGTTAAGTCCAGGCCTATAAGGACTACAAAGGATCTCGTCGAGGCAGTATCCAGAGCGATTCCGCCAGCCGAAAAGAGAAAGAGAAAGAGGCATTTTGCAACGAAAACGTTTCAGGCCATAAGAATTGAGGTCAACAACGAGCTAGGTAACATCAAGGTTCTTCTAGAGCAAGCAGTGGATGTGATGAAAGTCGGTGGACGAATTGCAGTGATATCTTTCCACTCTCTTGAAGACCGTATAGTTAAGAACCACTTCAGAAATTCTGAAAAGCTGAAAGTCATAACCAAGAAGCCCGTAACTCCCACCGAGAGAGAACGACGCACCAATCCAAGATCGAGGAGTGCGAAACTCAGAGTAGCGGAGCGGATCTGAAGGGGGAGTTGTAAATGGTGAAGATAAGAGCGAAGCGAAGAACCCTGGTATTTGGTAAAACCCTTGAGAGGGTATTCTCCGTACCGAGTGACAAAGCGCTGTTTTTGATAGCAACGTTCGCGATAACTGTGCTGGTATCCGTGTCCTTGGTGGTCCTTGGAATGAAGAGCTTCAAACTCAAGGAAGAGAACAGATGGATGGCAGAGAGAATAGAGCAAAAGAAGATAGAAGTACAGCGCCTAAAGGGCGATATATCAGAGCTACTTTCGAGTTTCCAACTAGTAAAAGTTGATGGAGAATAAACTTTACACAAGATCAATACTCCTCATATCGATTTTTGGAATATTCACGTTTCTTACGTTTATAAGACTCATAGTGAGTCCTCTGTGGGGGATAACGAACAAAGACTGGAACATAAAAATCCCGCCTGAGAGAGGAAAGATATTAGATAGGGATGGAAGAGTCCTGGCTTCTGATACTTATGTTTACAAGGCTTATCTAGATCTAAACTTTCTGAAAAGAGTTTACAGCGACTCCGATAAGGGAACAAAGCTCGAGATAGAAAGAGATGTGTACCTTTTAACTAAGCTTAGTATGAAAGAGATCCTATCCAAGGAAGGTTTTCTATTTCTTGGCAAGTCGAAGGACAAGAGAGAACTCCTCTCGAAAATCCCTCCCACCTTGTTGAAATTCGTCAACATTTCGATGTCCATGACGAGAAAAAGATTGAGTGGTTCTTCAATTCCAACCATAGTCGGAAAGGTTATAAGCAGAAAAGGCGTTAGTGGGGTAGAAGAATACTACGATGAGATTCTAAGGGGGAAGAAACCTGGCCGAATAGTCTTGAAATACACCGGTTTCATCAACCTTCAACCCACGGTTGAAAAATTCATTCGACCGGTGAATGGAAGTGATGTAACCCTTTCGATAGATATCGACCTCCAGAGGATAGTCTACGAAGACCTTCTGAGAACTGTGAAAAACAGTTCTGCACTCTCAGGAAACGCCATACTCATGGAAAGTAAGACTGGAAAGATACTAGCCATGGTGACTACAAACCGGTGGAACGACAACGTCCTTGGATACATAGAACCCGGATCAACTATAAAGCCCGTGATATACTCGATAGCACTCCAAACGAAATCTGCCTCTACAACCTTTCATCATAACTGCACCGGAAGGATAAGACCTGTGAAAGGCCTTAACATATTCATAAGGGATATAAAGCCCCATGGTGAAGTGGATATGGAAAAAGCTCTCGTCGTTTCGTGTAACACGGCAACCGTTAAAATAGCCGAGCTTATAAAGAAAAAGATAGGAATAGAGGGTTTCTACGAATGGCTTAGGAGATTTGGCTTTGGGGAAAAAACTGGGATCGAAATCCCCGGAGAATCTTCTGGACTCCTTAGGGATCCGAAACACTGGTCGGCGATAGATTTTGCGGAAATTTCCATAGGCCAAGGAATAGGAGTCACCCCAATACAACTAATAAGTGCGATAAACGCCGTGGTGAACGGAGGAATCTATGTAAAACCTTCTCTGAACCTCAACTCTCCCGTCGTAAAAAGGAGGGTAATCGACGAAGAGGTGGCTGACACGATAAGGAAGTTCATGGTCCAGGTTGTGGAGCATGGAACGGGGGAGAGGGCGAAGATACCCGGATTGAAGATAGCTGGAAAAACTGGAACTGCTCAAAAAGCCATTGGAGGAAAATACGTAAACAGGTATCACTCGTTGTTCGTCGGAGCCTTTCCAGCAAGCGATCCGAAATACATCCTCCTCGTTCACATAGACGATCCCAAAGGAGACTACCTGGGCGGAGATGTGGCTGCACCCACGTTCGCAAAGATCGTCTCGGACATGATGGGATTGAAAGAAAAGAAACCCCTCAAAATATACAAAAACGTCATGCCAAACCTCATCGATCTTTCGCTGAAAGATGTACTCACCGCCTCGAAAGTTCTCGGGGTGAAATTGAGAATCCATGGGAGCGGTGTCGTCAAAAGACAATTCCCACCACCAGGTACCATCGATCCAAAATATATAGAAGTCTGGATGAACTTTTAAATTGTGTGATGATCTATAACGCCTGAAACTATAGCAGCTGCCTTTCCCGCGAACTTTTCGTAGTTCTTTTCAAAAGATTCTACTGTACAATCGTCGACGATGGTCTTCAAAGCTACGAAATCTATCCCGTTTTCTTTTGCGACCTTCGCCACCGCCGCGCTGTCCATATCAACCGCAACCGCCTGAGTCATCTTTTTAATCTTTTCACGCATTTCCTCACCGTCTATAAAGGAATCGCCCGTTGCGATCCTTCCAACATACACGTTCTTGTGATGCTCTTCTAACCTTTCGATGAGCCTCTCAGATCCCTCTATCAGCTCTACCTTTCCATCCCTTCTAGCTACATCGAATTCAAAATACTCATCCCCCAAAACAACGTCCCCAATCTTCAAGATGTTTGAGAGAGCTCCCGCAGCACCTGTGAACACGATCGCACTCGGATGAAATCTGTCAATGAACGCTTGTGCGAGCATGGCCGCTTCCACTTTTCCAACGAACCCGTACGTGACAACGACCTCATTCGGACCTATGACACCTCTAACAAACGGTCTTCCTATTATCGTTCCCTTCTCGAGTTCCGGATGGATTGCCCTTCTAAGCGGAGCCACCTCTACGTTGAAAACTCCCATGATCAATATCACACTATCACCCCCACGGAATATTAGCACAGAAATCCCTTGAAATCCCTACTGTAATACTGTAATATTACAGTGGTGATAATGGTGTGGTTCTACATAGATCAGACTTCGCACGTTCCAGTCTACAAGCAGATATGCGACAGAATAAAGGAAATGGTGATCTCCGGAAAGATAAAACCCGGGGACTTTGTTCCATCGGTGAGAAAGCTGGCGAAAGACCTTGGAGTGAACGTTAACACGGTAGCAAGAGCTTACAGAGAACTCGTGAACGAGGACGTTCTCCAACCGATTAAAGGTGAAGGGTACACAGTGAAAGGAATAGATGAAGGATTCGTCAAAGAAAAGCTTGAGGATCTCAGAAAAATCTTGACGAACCTGAAAACGATCGGGCTAAAAAAAGACGATGCATTAAAAATTCTCGAGGAGGTCTTCGGAGATGATTCTGAGGGTTGAAAACCTCTCAAAGGTTTACAAAAACGGCAAGGGTGTCAAAGATGTGAGCTTCGAACTTAAGAAGGGAGAGATACTCTCTATACTTGGTCCAAATGGAGCAGGAAAGACCACTACGATTAAGTGCATAATAGGTCTCAGAAAAGCCAGCTCTGGGACAATAACTCTGAACGGGAACTTTTCGTATCTTCCAGAGGAGAAAAGACTCTATAGGTGGGCGAAAGTCTCTCAGATGATAGAGATAACCAAGGGTTATGTGGAGTTGAACGAGGAAATAGCCTTGGGAATCCTCAAAGATTTGAAGATTTCCCTATTGGAAAAGATCGCAAACTTATCGCATGGTCAACTGACTTCCCTTTATCTCGCTCTTACACTCTCCCAGAAAGCCGATCTATACGTCTTGGATGAGCCAACCTGGGGACTCGATCCGTTGTCAAGAAGTTACGTATTGGAAAAGATCAAGGAAATAGCACTTGAGGGGAAATCCGTCCTTTACACGAGTCACATAGTCGAGGATGTGGAAAAGACGTCAGATCGTGTTCTGATCATGAAAGATGGATACATACTGGAGGACGGATACATAGACGACATAAAGGAGAAATACGTGACCGTTAGAGCGAGGAAAGACGAGGAAGTAGCTGGATACCTATACAAGGAAACGTCCGATGAGAGGGTATACATAATTGAAAGGGAAAAAGCCCCACCGGATCATGAACCAGCGAGCTTTTCGATGATAGTTGAATCAATCATGAGAGGTGATGGAAAGTGAAAAAGGAGTTTCTCGAGATGAAAGTTCGCTTCATGCTGACTTTGATAGTCATGATCTCCTTGTTTTTTCTCGTCATGTCCTTGAAGAATTGGGGAATAGAGATCTTGGAGAAAAACCAAGCCGATCTTTCGAAATTCGTGGGAAAAGGCCTTCTGGAAAAACTCAAAGATTGGAACTTTTACATATACAGTCAGTGGTATGGAAAAAACCTTGGACAGTTCATACCGATAATAGGGATAATATTCGCGTTTCCTCTGTTCTCAAGAGAGATTGAAAACGGAACGATAGAATACCTGCTGACGAGAAGCAAGAGGTGCAAAGTGTTCACCGAAAAGATCTTCGTATCAACTTTACTTCTAATCCTCTCCATCGTCGCCTTGTGTCTTTTACCACTCATCTACACGATAGTTCCATCAATCGATTTCAACACTAGGTACGTGCCGACGCTAACCATTCATGCCGTGATCGGATCCGTCATATGGTATTCAGTAGCTGTTTTTCTTTCGGTGATCTACAACGACCAAGTCAAGCCCCTCGTGTTTTCCCTAGCGATCCTGGCTATCACAACGGTATTGGGAATGGTAAAGTCCCTGAGCTTTTTCAACACATACAGCTATATAATGAACGCGAAAAATCTAGCCGTTGAGGATATTCTTTACTCATCGATATCAGCAGTTCTTATCTACACATCGTTTTTCACATTCAAAAACAGAGAATTCTAAAGGGAGGGATGGGTGTGATAATAACAACAACCGAAACTGTTCCAGGATACGAGATCGAGGAAGTTCTCGGTGTAGTATTCGGGAACACCGTTAGATCAAAGCATCTGGGAGATGACATAGCCGCTGCGTTCAAAACTCTTGCAGGTGGAGAGATAAAATCCTATACGGAGATGTTAACCGAGGCGAGGAACGAAGCTATAGAGAGGATGGTGAACGAAGCCGAAAAGATGGGAGCCGATGCAGTTGTTGCAGTGAGGCTCGGAAGCTCTTCCGTGATGAGCGGAGCCGCCGAACTCGTCGCTTATGGAACCGCAGTGAAACTGAAAAAATAAAGCCCCGCTCTTGCGGGGCTTATCAACTGAAATACGTCTCTGCGGCGTGAGAAGCCGCTATCGCTCCCTCCGCAACTGCAGTTACCACCTGTCTGAGTTTTTTCGATCTGACATCTCCCACCGCGTAGACTCCTTTGACGTTCGTCTCCATGTTCTCATCCGTTACTATGTATCCCTGCGAATCCATGTGAACCTTTCCTTTGAATATCTCAGAATTTGGGACAACACCTATCGCGATGAATATTCCATCCACTTCAAGCTCCGTCCTTTCACCGGCCTTCTTGTTCTCAACAACGACTTTCTCAACCTTATCGCTTCCCTTTATCTCCTTGACTATCGAATCCCAAACAAATCTTATGTTCGGCTTCGCAAAAGCTCTGTCTTGAAGAACTTTCGTCGCCCTCAGCTTATCCCTTCTGTGGATGACCAGCACTTCATCGACGAGGTTCGCAAGGTACAGAGCCTCTGTCATAGCGGTATCCCCACCGCCGACGAGAGCGACTTTCTTCCCTTTGAAGAAGTGGCCATCACAGGTTGCACAGTAGAAACTCCTCTTCCGGAGAATTCCTCCTCCCCGGGAACGTTGAGTTTCTTATGAGATGCACCAGTCGAAATTATCACGACCTCACTAGATATCACTTTTCCATCATCAAGGATGACTTTCTTTACCTGACCAGAAAAGTCCACATCCACAACAGTCGCCGTGTGAAACTGTGCACCAAATTTTTCAGCGTGTCTTCTCATCTTCTCCCCAAGAACAGGACCTTCTATCTCCTCAAACCCCGGGTAGTTCTCTATGATGTCTGTCTCGTTCATCTGTCCACCCGTCGAGCTACCCTCAACTATCAAACACGATAGCCCAGCTCTTCCAGCATAGAGAGCTGCGCTCATTCCACCAGGACCTCCCCCTATGACGACTACATCGTAATAATCCTTTACGTTGCTTTCGCCTCCGATGAAAAACACGGCCATCACCCCAAAACATGCTGAGCTACGTGATCTACAAACATATCTTCAGGGTAGGCACCTATGAAAGCGGTCTCGTCGTTGACGACTATGTGTGGGACCGCACTCACGCCATGCTCCATAGACCATTCCGGGAATTCGTTCGCTTCCACCATCGCCGCTTTTATGTTGTCGTTAGCTTTTGCAATCTCGTGCGCGAGAAGGACAGCCCTTGGACAGTAAGGACAGGTTGGTGTCACGAAAACCAATATCTCTGTTGGCTCATCTATCTGGGATATCTTTTCTATAGATCTCTGGGAAAGATCTGGATTCGCACCGTTCGAAAATGATATGATGTTTTGTATAACCGTTGAAAACTCATGTCCTGACGGTATACCAAAGTATCTGACCCCTTTATCCACTCCGTCAGCAGTCAGAAAAACGATCGCCGGAACTCTTCCCTTTATATCGTACTTGCTTGCAACCGCTTCGTCATCGTCGATGTCGTAAACCTCTAGCTTTATCCTGTCGTCTATCTCGGCGACCTCGTTGAGAACACTCACGGTTATGTCGCAATACTCACACCTGCTTTTATCGTCACTCTTGAAAATGAGTATCCTAACGTCGTCTTCCATCTCTTTTCCAAACAAGTCTCTCAGGTACTGAACATCCTGTTCCGATAAAAGTCCCATTTTTACCACCTCCGAGCCCCATATATACCACATTAGTTTCGCTGTGTAAAGGTCGTTTTAACGAGTTAATTAGTGTTGCCTAAATATCACTTATCCTGAATGGTGTAAAATACATCCCGGAGGTGATATGTATGAAACTGAGCGAGAGGATGGAAAAGGCGCTTAACGATCAGGTGAAAAAGGAGTTTTATTCGGCATATCTCTACCTTTCTATGTCGGCGTACTGCGAAAGTCTTGGCTACTCCGGATTTGCCAACTGGCTTAAAAAACAAGCCCAAGAAGAGATGGAGCACGCTATGAAGCTTTACGATTACATATTCGAAAGAAGGGGGAGGGTAATTCTGGAAGCCATAGATAAACCGCCGAGCGATTGGAAGGATTTGGTAGATGTTTTTGAAAACGTTTTGAAGCACGAAGAAGGGGTCACGGATAGTATCTACAAGTTGATGGAGCTTGCAAAGGAAGAGAGAGATTACGCCACGGAGAGTATGCTCAAGTGGTTCGTGGATGAGCAGGTCGAAGAAGAAGCTTCGGCTGACGAGATACTCCAGAAGTTGAAGATGGTAGGAGAGAACAAAAACGCTCTTTTCTCGCTCGACAGAGCTCTTTCGCAAAGATGAGGATCGGGGATCTCCCCGATCTTTTTTGTCTGAAAGGGGGAATATTATGAACTGGGACGAGAATACTTTTTCTAAATTCGTCTATGTGAGCGATGTGAGGATATCTTCAAATGGCGAGAGAATTGCCTACGTCATAACGAAGGCGAATTTAGCGGACAACAAATACGAGAGCACCGTGGTGGTTGAAGACCTGAAAAGTGGAAAGAAAGGTTATGTTAAAGGCTCTTCAATGCCGCGGATAAGTCCGGATGGAAAGTCTCTTTCGGTTAAAAGATCTGAGGATAAAAAGACGCAACTGTATCTTATCGATCTTGAGACGATGACAGAGAGAAAGATCGCAACTATGAAAAGTGTTATCGATGTCTCCTGGAACGAAGACAACAGAAAGATATTGATAATCGGATTCAAAAGGTTAGATGATGAAGACTTTTACTTTGAAGACGATATCCCGATCTGGTTCGATGCCATGGGATTTATGGACAAGGGCAAAAGAGTGATCATGGTATACGACACAGAGGCTATGGAAGTTCTCAGCGAGACGGAAGTTGAAAGATTCTCAACTGCGATCTGGAGCAAAGGCAAGATAATCGTAACTTCACCACATAGAGAAGATGGAAAGCTTCAGCTTTGGAGATACGACATAATAGAGATAGACGGCGATGAAAAGAAAACTCTCTTTGAAAATGTCTCTTTCAGAGCAGTTCATTCTAACGGAAAGCACATAGCTTTTCTTGGAAAAGAAAAAGCTGAGAAAATGAGCGAGCACGATTACATCTACCTTTGGGATGGAGAAAAATTGGAATCTTTAAGCGAGAAATACGGTCTTAACGCAAGAGCTGCGAAATTGGATGAAAATTCAAACGTCTACGCTATGCTGGATAATGCCGGAAAGATACAGCTCTGGAAGATAGATACAGGTGGCGAGAAAGAGATCCTGATTGATGAAAACGCGTGGGTTACAAATATCGATGTTAGCAAAGATGGAAAAGTCGTTTTGACGATGGAAGATGAGTCAAAGCCAGCAGAAGTTTATATCTTTGATAAAAATCTCAGGCAGATATCGAGCTACAACTCAGAGATATTCAAAATTCTGCCTACAAAAAGAGCGAAGCATTTCAGGTTCAAGAGTTTGGACCTTTTGGTAGACGGATGGTATATGAAACCGGATATGGAAGAAGGCAAAAAGGCTCCTGTGATATTCTTCGTTCACGGAGGACCCAAGGGGATGTACGGGTACAGATTCGAGTACATGATGCAGCATCTTCTCAGTGAGGGATTCTATATAGTTTACTTCAACCCGCGCGGGAGCACCGGATACGATGAAGATTTCGCTCTCAGAGTTCTTGAAAGGACCGGACTTGAAGACTTTCAGGATATAATGAACGGGATAGACGAGTTTCTCAAATTAGAACCCCAGGCTGATGGTGAAAGGATCGGGATAACAGGGATAAGCTATGGGGGCTTCATGACAAACTGGGCTATAACGCACTCAGACAGATTCAAAGCGGCCGTTAGCGAGAACGGGGTGAGCAACTGGCTGAGCATGTACGGATTCTCGGATATAAGTCTCTGGTTTGTAAAAGAAGTCGTTGGAGAAGATCCGCTTGAGAATGAGAACTACAGAAAACTCAGCCCGTTTTTCTATGTAAAAGACGTTAAGACGCCCGTTCTTATAATCCACAGTCTTGAAGATTACAGATGCCCGCTTGATCAATCGGTGATGATGTATCACGCTTTGAAAGACCTTGGAAAAGAAGCTTACATAGCGATCTTCAAAAAAGGAGCGCATGGCCATAGCAAAGCGGGATCACCAAGGCACAGATCGAAACGCCACAAGCTCATCGTGGAATTCTTCAAGAGAAAACTCATGGAAGGTGAGAAAGGATTTCCAGTAAACGAGATACTAAAAAAGTGCTGATATCTACTTTTCCAAGGCAACGCGTTACGGAGATCAAATAAATATGTCGCTGTTTATCGAATGTAATCGATAAACTAGTGTGTTTTTATCGAATATAATCGATAAATTCAAACGAGATGACATAATATAAGTAGGACACCATTGGGAGTGATGGAAGTGCGTGTGGATGAGCTTTATCTTATGAACCCTTGGTGGCGCTCTTTAGATGAAATCAGTGGCGACCAGCATATAAGATACTTTGAAAGCAGCAATTTTAAATATCATCCTGAAAGACTCTTCAAAGAGATTTCGTCTGCAAAACCCGGAATTTACACGATTAGGGGACCAAGACAGATAGGTAAGACGACATTTCTCAAACTTTACATCAAGAATCTTCTCGAGAGCGGCACAAGACCAACCGATATCTTTTTCTTCACATGCGACGGGATCAGCGACAGATTCGATCTCATAGAGACTATAAAAACCTATTTTCAGATTTTCGAGAGAAGATCGAACGAGATCAGGTACATTTTCATAGATGAGATAACTTCTATAGAGGAATGGCAGAAGTCGGTGAAGTATCTGGTGGATATAGGTCTTCTTGAAAACTCACTTGTGATCCTAACGGGATCTTCTTCTTACGACCTGAAGAGATCCAGCGAAAGACTTCCCGGGAGAAAGGCTAGCGGAAAAGATCTGGTTTACGTTCCGATAACTTTCAGAGAGTTTTTGAGAAGTTTTGATGTAGATATAGAAGGAAGATCTATGGAAGAAATACTCTCGCTTTCTGAGGATGAGCTAAAAATTCTCAGCGCTAAAAATGCCTTCTTAAAGGAATATTTCCTGAAGTATCTAAACACCGGCGGATTTCCAAGTGTGATAAATGATTTTCTAAGAGAAAGCAGAATATCCGAACTGACCAGAAACGTTTACAAGGATTTCATACTCGGAGACGCTGAGAAGTATTTAAAGGTGAGAACGAACTTTATTGAAATATTCAAGAAACTTCCGGATATCATCGGGCAGAGATTTTCCTGGAACTCACTTTTGGATATCTTCACAGGATCTGTGAAAAGCGTGGATACCATTCAAAAATATTTCGAATATCTCGGATACAGCTTCATATTGATGAACGTTTTCTTCGTCGATGTGTCTAAAAAGAGCGTCAGGATGAAAAAGCAGAAAAAAGTCTATCCAAGCGATAAAATAGTTGCCGAGGTCATATCTGATATAAGCGGAAAGGCTGTTAAAACTTCCCAAATCATAGAGATGCTAACTCTTAGACACATTTTGAAAGATTCAGATATGTTATACAGCGGTATGAACCTATATAATGGTCCGTTCTTCTGGTATTCTGATCGTGGAAACGAGATAGATTTCGTATGTAACTGTGATGGAAAGCTCGTCCCGGTGGAAGTGAAATACCAAAGCAGGATAAATAGATCCGATTATCTGGGCATGAAGAGAGTCTTCGAAAAGGGGATCCTGATAACCAGAGATATCATCTTCAAAGATGATAGGGTTGTAGGAGTCCCGGCATGGCTTTTCTTCGCTATTTTCGAAAATGAATGAAACTCAACCTTTCAGCAGAAACGTGTACATCTTAAACGGTTCGTATTCGAATTCGAAAGAATCAGCAATGCCTTTGATCTTTCCAAGATCGTCTTCTAATATGTTGGATCTGTGAATCTGGAAATCTTTCCAGAGTTTTATTTTGCATCTTCCGCTTCTTCCCGCAACTTCCACAACTCTCAAAACGATTCCATTTTCCCCATATCTTAGAGCGTTCAACTTGAAAGTCCCGCCGGAAATTTCGATCTCTGGGAGGTCGCGCTTCCCTTTCACGAACTTGAGCGGGAACGAGATCCCTTCCGCTCTTTATATGACTTCTTTGACATCCTATACGTAATGAATGTAGACTCTGAGTCTGAATTCGTGATGACCTTCATCCGAGAAGAAGTTCGGGAATATGCCGGATTTTATTAAAGATATTCCGATCTTCGATCCGTTTACACTGCATCCGTATTTGACATCGTTCATAATCGCGACGCCAAATCCGTTTTGAGAGACTGAAACCCATCTGTGCATTGGGACTTCGAATCGTGCCTTTTCAAAATTCGTGTTCCGCGTTGTTGATCTTTCAACGTATCCGCCGTCTACATCAAAGAGAGCTTTTCTTGACAGAGCGTTCACATCGAAGATCCTCTTTAGTAGAACTCTCTTTGTAAGCCAATCGATCTTGTAATCGATAAAGAGAACCTCGAAGTTTTTGTAAAGCGTCATGCACTCTTCTATCTTTGAACCTTCGTGCTCGTATGTGAGCTTCACGACGCTTCTGACGTTTCCATCTTCTATAAAATCGATCGAATTTGGAGTCAGAGCTTTTCCCTCAAGTTCCGTGTTAACATCGATATCCCAGTTATCCCAATAATACGGAACGTTCTTGTATATCCAGAGCTTTGATGGCTCCTTGAAAGCGTTTCTTTTGAATTTCTTTGAGAATATCTCTATCCCGCCATCCTTTATCTTCACGACCATGTGATCGTTCTCAAGGGTGCTTCCTTTTCCTTTTTGAAGACTCGAGGAGCTTTTCGACACGACTTTAAAGCTCATGCTTTTGAGAGCTGGGATCTCTTCTGGAAGTGCATAAATGTACCTTCCATCGTGAGTTTTCTGAAACGAAACTCTCTTTTTACTATGCTCTATCTCAAGCGGCTCGTCCAAGATGAAGACGATTTTCCTTGAGAAATTGGATGTGTTTACAACGCTTATGAAATTTCCTTTTTTTGAATGATTTTGAAAAATCTCGCTCAGCTTTTCTTCTGACCAAGCCGCAACATCTCTTAGCTCTTTTTCCGCTCTTGTATAGACTTCTTTTATGGAGCTTCCAGGGAGTATATCGTGAAATTCATTCCTTAAAACTATCTTCCATTTTTCATCGATATCTTCTTGTAACTTCTCCCCGAGAAGTGTTGAGAAGATCTCCAAGTTTCTCAGAGCGATTTCTGATTTTCTGTGAAGGGCTTTTGTCCGCGATTCTGATGTGTAGACTCCCCTGTGAAGCTCAAGGTATAGCTCCCCATCCCAGACGGGGAATTTTTCATTTTCGATGTTTCTAAGTGTCTCCTTCACGAATTTTTTAACTGTTGACATCTCCGATTTTGGGATCTTTGGAAGATCAGAATACTTATTCACCATCCTGCACATCTCATCAGAAGGTCCGCCGCCACCATCACCATAGCCAAACGGCATGAGAACTACGGGGGAGATGTCTTTCTGGCGGTGATTTTTCCATACCGATAGAAAAGAGCTTGCTTTGATCTCTCCGTTGTATCCGCCATTTGGATTGTTGAAGCTGTAATAGATGACTTCACTCCCGTCTAATCCGCGCCAAACGCAAAGATCATACGGAAATTCGTTCGATTCGTTCCAGTTGAGTTTTGTCGTGACGAGAAGGTCCATACCAGCTTCCTTCACTATCTGGGGAAGGACGTAGCTGAATCCGAAGATATCGGGAAGCCAAAGGATTTTCAGCCTTTTTCCGAACTCCTCCTCGAAGAACTTCTGGCCGTAGAAAAATTGTCTTACGAGTGATCCCATGGAAGGGACGTTCGAATCGAACTCTATCCACG
>JALVXE010000010.1 GCA_027038385.1 Thermotogaceae bacterium | reverse complement strand
GGTGAAAATTCTCAAACCGTTCCAGGTAAACGAAAAAGTGATGGAGATGACGGGAAAGGAGGAGACGATATTCATGCACTGCCTCCCGGCTGTCAAAGGCCAGGAGGTGACTTTCGAAGTTATAGAAGGAAAGAAGAGTAGGGTATGGGACGAGGCGGAGAACAGAAAGCACACGATAAAAGCTCTGATGATAGCCACGCTCCTTTGAAGAGGCTTTTCAAGATAATCGGTCTTGTGTTCGATTCCATCTTCTTTTTGAGCATCGGAGCTGTCATCGGAGCGTTGGCGTTTTACGCCTACATGGGGTACTCTCACGACCTCTCCAAGAGTGTGAGAGTGCCAGATCTCAGGGGGATGTCGGTGACAAAGGCTGTAAAGATTCTGAAGGATTACGATCTAGTTCCGGATGTCAAAGGAAAGGTTTGTGGAAAGGTTATAGGTACGTATCCGAGCGCCGATACCGAGGTTAAGAGAGGAAGAAGGGTTGAGATTTACTGTATCGAGACGACTATGAAAGAACTTGCCAACATGCTCGTTGGTATACCTTTCAGATATGTTGCCGACACCATGCTAAATTTGGGACTCAGTTACGAGGTGTCGAGGTTGCCTTATCCAGGTGGTGAAGGGAAAGTTCTCGGAGCGGTCTACATGAACGGGAAAATGTTTCTCTTGGTTGGAGAGAGGTACTCTAGGAAATTCTTTGTGGTGGGAGACTACAGGGGAATCGATCTGAAAGAAGCAGAGTCAAGGCTGAAAAAGAGCGGTTATCCATTCAGGGTAGAGGGAACGGGGAAGAAAGTCATAGATCAGTTTCCGCAACCCGGAAGCGTTTGGGACTCCGTAGTTTTGATAACCGGGTGATAAAATTCCTTGGGAGGGTGAATATGCCCAATTCTTCTGAGAACAAGATAGTGACACTATTTTCTGGATTCATAATGGAGCTCAACAACGCTGAGAGCGCGGATGAGATACTGGACGCGCTGCTGCGCATAATAAGGAAAGTTGTGAATTTCAAATGGATAGTGATAATAGATGAAAACAAGTCCGTCGTGAAAAGGCACCCTAAAGATTTCGATGTGGAGATCCGAAAATTCGACGAACTTGTGGATTGGGCATTGTCCAACAGATCTCATTCTTTCTATCCTGTGGATGAAGAGATAGTAGGTCTCCTTCCGATGATAAAGGGAGACCACGTTTTGGGTATGATATTGGTTGGCCTGGAGGAAGAACCAAAAGTGGAAGAGATAGACGCGATGAGGGTTTTCTCTTTCCTCTCTGCAACGGTTGCTGAGAACGTCAGGCTTCTCGAAGAGGTCGTGAGCAAAAACAGGTTGATAGAGGAGACAATGAACTACCTTCACAGCATACTCGATACGTTCCCAGAGATGGTCATAGTCGTTTCTGAGGAAGGCGAGATAGTTTACATGAACCGTAGATTCGTGGAGGAAGGAGATGTGGAAGGCCTCAGAGAAAAAGCGCTTGATGTGGCAAAGCAGGTTATAGACACCAAGGTTAGAAGGATAGGTGAGTACGAGTCCAACGGCCAGTTCTTCTCCATAGTCGCAGAGCCTTTGAAGTACAGAAACACGTATCAGGCGGTAACAACGATAATGAACGTCACATCGACAAAAGAGCTGGAAAGGTTGAAAGAGCTTGACAGGATGAAGACCGAGTTCGTCGCAAACATATCTCACGAGTTGAGGACACCGTTGGCGGCAATCAAAGCTTACTCGGAAACGATACTGGACAGTCTTGAAATGCTTGATCCAGATACGCTGAAAGATTTCATGGACACGATACACAAGCAGAGCCTTCATCTTGAGAATCTCCTCAACGAACTTTTGGACTTCTCAAGACTCGAGCAAAAAGCCTTGAAACTCGAAAAAGAGGAGTCAGATATAGTGGCTATCGCAAAGGACGCTGTGGAGAGTTTGAGAGAGAAGGCTGAGAATAACGGTGTTAGGTTAGAATTCGAGTCGAGTGATGAGGAGATAAAAGCCCTCGTGGATCCGAAGAGGATAAGGCAGGTTCTGGTAAACCTTATAGACAACGGTATAAAGTTTTCCAAGAAGGATGCTGAGGACAAATTCGTCAAGGTGAGAATTGAAAAGAAGGAAGATTCCGTTTTGATATCCGTCGAGGATAACGGTCTCGGGATACCGAAGGATAAATTTGATAAGATATTCGACAAATTCTACAGGGTTGATCAATCTCTCACGTACGAAATATCTGGTACGGGTCTTGGCTTGACCGTGGCTAAGGAAATAGTTGAGCTCCATGGGGGTAGGATCTGGGTGGAGAGTGAAGAGGGCGTTGGGACGACGTTTTATGTAGAAATACCCCTGAAAGGGGAAGATTGATTTGGTTACCATAGACAAACTCATAGAGAAGATAGAGGAGCTTCCAACTCCGGATTTCATTGTTCAAAAGATAATGACCGTTGCTTCAGATCCGAACGCTTCCGCAAAAGAGCTCGCGAACGTGATAATGATGGACGCCAGTTTGAGTTCAAAGGTTTTGAAACTGGCTAACTCTGCGTATTACGGTATACCGAGGAAGATAACGGTTCTGAACGAGGCGATAATGATACTCGGGTTCAAAACGGTTAGAAACCTTGCGATGAGCATATTCACTTACAGTTCGCTCTTTGCTGGAAGTTCTGAAAGCAAGATAGACAGGAAACGTCTTTGGAAGCATTTCATATACGTTGCTGTTGGAAGTGAAACCCTTGGAGAGCTTCTTGGATATCCGGTCAAAGAAGAGCTTTTCATAAACGGGCTCCTTCACGATATAGGAAAGATAGCACTTGACGTGATGAGCCCGAAGATAATGGAAACGATCTACGATATCACATCGAAGAAGAACATAACTTTCTCAAAAGCAGAAGACCTTCTCAATGTACCACCTCATACGGTTATAGGTGGAAAGATATCGGAAAGGTGGGGACTTCCAGATGTGATAACGCAGACGATAGAGGGTCATCACAACCCGAAAATGTTTATAGATTCGTTGAACGCAGAGGTTGTGGCTATGGTTCACGTTGTTGATGTCGTGGTGAATTTAATGTTTCCGGGAGATTCCCTTTCTTTTGGTAAGCCGAATCTTTCTCCGGATGCGCTTAACATACTCTCCATAAGGCCGAGGATGATAAGAAAGTTCATAGACAAGTTCAAGGAGAAGGCGAAAAAAGCGAGAGAATTCCTCGAGATGTGAGGTGAGGTTGTGAAAGCACTGTGGCTTTTCCTGATACCCACTCTGGTCTTTCCGGGATATTTCATGAGTTTTGGAACCGAATACGGTGTAAGTGTTGGTTATTCAGAAGACTGGATGTCTATATGGGCTGGTTATCCGTACTCCGGATTCGAGATGAGGCAATACTGGAAGAACTTCACCCTTTCTGAGAAGATCTCCTCCAGGATATTCGAGTCTAACCTCCCAGGTTTTGGAAGATTGGAAGCGAGTGTGAGTATTGGGAAAATTATCGGTGGGGTGTATTTGGGTTTTTCGACGATGGACGCCACAACTGTGGGCAATTCTGAAATGGTGGGTGGAATATCTCTCGGAGCCGATTTGAAATTCGGGGATGATACTTTCGCATTCCTTGATTTTTCATCTACTTTCTTTGGGCTTTACAGAAGGTCCAAGAGATTCTACTTCGGTTTTGCGCCAGTCAACGAGTTGTCTTTGTTCCCGTATTCGATAACGGTTGGTGTTGGAAGAGTTGTTGAAAACTTGACTCTCGTGGTTGGATATAGATTCAGAAGTGGATTCGTGGCGGGTGTTCCAACGGCGGTGATAGATGTCGGCGGACTGTTCGTAAAGTTCAGAGTAGAGCAATGACAACTGCCCAGATCGTGCCTATGATCCCTCCAACTATCATCTCGTTAGGCCTGTGAATCACTTCTTCTGATATCTTAGGTCTTAATCTCAGTATGTCGGATATCACGACGAGAGCTATGGAGAATGCGAATCCAAAGCACGGGGAAGAGAATCCTCTTTCAAATCCAACGGAAAGGGTGGCTCCAACGACGAGTGCGGTGTGACCGCTCGGCATACCGCCATAACTTTTAAAAGCCTTCCAATCCTTCCTCAATATGACTTTCAAGGTCTGACAACTCAGAAAAGACAGAACAGCGGTCCATATAACTCTGTTTTTGAATATGTCCATCATCTCTTGTTTATCACCTTTTCGATCTCATCCTCCGAGAGCTCTCTCCAAGATCCTTCTGGAATGTCCAAACGAAGATTCCCTATCCTCGTTCTTCTCAACTCCACGACTTTCAGTCCAACAGCTGCCATCATCCTCTTAATTTGATGGTATTTACCTTCATCTATTACTATGTTAATACGATTTCCCGAGATTTCCACTTTCAAAGCTTTTGCAAAATGCCCATCGTTCAGTTTCACGCCTTCCAAGAGTTTCAAGGAATTCCCGGCGTTTCCTTCAACAACTACCTCGTATTCCTTCTCGATATGACTCTTCGGGGACGTAACCTTATGAGAGAATTCGCCATCGTTCGTCAGTATTATCAACCCTCTTGCATCCTTGTCTAGTCTTCCAACCGGAAAGAGTTCATCTACTCTTGGATGGTCTACCAACTTCAAAACGGTTGGGCTTTCCCCTTTGGTCGTGGAAATATACCCAACGGGTTTGTTCAGCATTATGTATATATTCTCTTTTGGCCTTTCAACCGCGATTCTGTCCAAATCGACTGTATCTTCCTCAACCTTAAACCCAGGATCCTTTTGAACCTTTCCATTCACCCGGACCCTTCCAGAAAGAACGAGCTTCTTCGCATCTCTTCTCGAGATCCCTAGGGATTTGGATAGATATTTGTCCAGCCTCATCAGACCATTCTCTCGAGTATCGCTCCAACGAACCTCCTCGCCATCTCACTCCTTGGAGATGAGAAGAACTCTTCAGGC
>JALVXE010000009.1 GCA_027038385.1 Thermotogaceae bacterium | reverse complement strand
TGGATGCTTTTGAACTATATTTCCCATATAGCTTATAGTCAGTATCTGGTAAGTTCCTATTCCCCTGCCAAAGAGTCGCCTCATCGTCAGTGCGAAGACATGAGCTCCCCTGTCTCCTATCGGCATGAACTTTTCGACTCTTTTTATATCGTCCGGATCGAACTTGGGATCTTTCCATTGATAGTATGAAGAGAGCCAAGCCAGCATCCTTTCATCCCAGCTGCTTGTGGAGAGCATGGCTTGTACCCTTCTTCCTATGGAAAACCTACCCTTTCCGTTTAGAGGAGAGGGAATCGAGTTTTTTAATGCGAAGGCTCCCACCAAGATTATCGACGCTATACCCACCCATTTTTGAACTTTGAAAATCTTTCTCGCTAGCTCTGGATCTGACTTCTCGAGTTCCTCCTTGGAACTGTCTTTCTTTCTCCTGAAAGCGTATATGAAGTACAGAGAGAAGAAAAGGAGGTTTGTCAGAAAGACCCCGCCGTACTCGGATCTCGTCTGAGCGACTATAACCGTGATGATCATTAAGATCAGGGATGCTAGCGTTATGAGTTTCCAAGCTATTACGCGTCCAAGGGAGGGTTTTTTCTCTCTGTTCGATCTGAATCCAAAGTTGTAGGACATAAGAAAGTATATGGTGGTTGGAATCGTCATACCCAGGTAATTCGCAACGAATATGACGTTACCGACGGTTGCCTTTATAGATCCCCTGTCAAGTGGCCTTCCAACACCACCGAGGAAGAAGTCTTTCCCGGCGTAGAAGTTGTAAAGGGCATCTATGGAGATGAACCCAGCCGTGGCTATCATCACCAAGAGAAACCTGTTTATCCTCTCTTTATCGTTGAAGTAGTTGCTTATGTAAACCGCTGCAAAGGCGTTGAGAAGCGTGTAGAGGGCTATGTCTATCGAGTAGAAGAAGTAAAAAGGCCTGTCTATAGCAACGTTTATCGTTGATATCAGCGATGTAAGGGCAAAACCAAACAGAAGTATGTGACCGAAGTTCACTTCAAATTTCGTGTGATTCTTCTTAAGCATTCTTATCAAAGCTATGGAGAGCAGTATGGCGAATCCAACGGAGAATATGGCGTACTTTGGAACGCTGAACTCATACGTCAGCTTTTTGTGTGCAAAGAGAGCCACTACAACGTAGAGTACTTGGAAGAATATCTCTTCGAATGTGCTCATACTCATTCCCATCCCTCCTACTACATTCTACAAAGTCGCATTATACTACTAATGAAAAATCAAGAGAGGGGGAAAGTCATGCCTGTGAGAATAGGGATAATAGGAGCCGGAAGTGCTGTGTTCTCCATGAGAGTTGTCGGTGATCTGATAAGAACAAATGAACTTTCTGGTAGCGAAGTCGTTCTGATGGATATAGACAGAGAGAGGCTGAACGCGGTCGAGATCCTGGCCAACAGACTGATAGACGAATTTGGATCTGACTTGAAATTCAGGAAAACCACATCGCTAGAGGACGCGATAGATGGCAGCGATTTCGTTATAAACACCGCCCTCGTCGGCGGGCATGAATACCTCGAAAAGGTGAGGGCTATAGGTGAAAAGTATGGATATTACAGGGGGATAGATGCTCAGGAGTTCAACATGGTCTCTGATTACTACACGATAAGCAATTTCAACCAGTTGTCTTATTTCGTTGAAATAGCTAAAAAGATTGCACAGCTCTCACCACATGCTTGGCTTATACAAGCTGCGAACCCAGTTTTCGAAGGTACAAACTTAATAACTAGAGCGGTTCCAGATGTAAAGGTAGTTGGGTTCTGTCATGGGCACCATGGAGTCCTCAAAATAGCGGAGAAGCTTGGGATAGATACGAATAAGCTTGACTGGCAGGTCGCGGGATTCAACCACGCCATATGGTTAAACAGGTTCGTATACGACGGGGAAAATGCGTATCAAATGTTGGAGAAATTGAGAAAAGAGGCCTGGACTCCAAAGACACCATTTGACGATCAGTTGTCACCTATGGCGTTCGAGATGTACGACTTCTACGGTATGATGCCGATAGGAGATACAGTCAGAAACAGCTCGTGGAGGTATCACAAAAGTTTCTCGGAGAAGTTGAAATGGTACGGATGGCCTTGGGGAGGAGCGGACTCGGAGATAGGATGGAAGTGGTACGAGGAAACCTTGAGAATCACCGTGAGCATAATAGAGAAACTGGCAAAGGCTGCGCGGAAATCAAAAGATAGGATATTCACCAGAGAAAATCTAGAGAGGTTCGCAAAGGAGAACAACTTTCCAAAAGAGGCATTCGACGAATTCTTCGCAATAGTGGAGGGCAAAAGCGGAGAGCAGCACATCCCCTTCATAAAGGCCATAACTAACGGAAAGCCGGAAAGGTTGGTTGTGAACGTTAAAAACGAGGGAGCGATTGCAGATATCCCGGACGACGTTGTGGTGGAAGTTCCGGTGATAGTCGATGAAAAGGGGATACACAGGGAGAAAATAGATCCACCTTTGAACGACAAGGTGATAAGGTTGTATCTTTATCCCAGGATGATGAGGATGGAAATGGCGATTAGAGCGTTTCTGGAAAAAGACATAAGGTACATCTACGAAATGCTATATAGAGACCCGAGAACGGAGAGTGAGGGACAAGTAAAGGCTGTGATAAGAGAAATAGTCAACCTTCCTGAGAACAAGAAGATGAAGGAACACTATGGCTTGAAATGAAAACGGGGACCCAATCGGGTCCCCGTTTGGTGCCGAGGGCGGGACTTGAACCCGCACGGGCCGAAGCCCACATGGCCCTCAACCATGCGTGTCTGCCAATTCCACCACCTCGGCACTTACATCATATATTATACCATTCTCAAAATCGTTGTCAACGAACCCTCTTTGAGAACTCGTGGAGATTTTACACCATCGCGATCCGTCGTCAAGATTCTTCATCCAAAAGTTTCAAAAGCATCCTCAAGTATCTGCTCCTTGAAGGATGCCTGAGTTTTCTCAAAGCCTTGACCTCTATCTGTCTTATCCTCTCTCTCGTCACGTTGAAATACTGTCCGACCTCCTCAAGGGTTTTGGCCTTTCCATCTAGGAGTCCGTACCTCATCTTCAACACCATCGCTTCTCTTGGTCCGAGGGTATCCAGTATTCTCTCGACTTCCTCTTTTATGAGGGTTCTCATCGCTTCCTTTATTGGAGATCTGACGCTCTCATCCGGAACAGACTCTCCAACCGTGCTGCCATCATCGTCTCCTATTGGAGCTTCAAGAGAAGTTATCTCCTTGGCGGCCTCCATTATCTCTTCTATCTTCTCCGGCGGTTTGTCCATAAGCTTTGCAAGCTCCTCTATAGTTGGCTGCCTACCGTGCTCTCTGTAGTACTCGTTGACTATCTTGTTGAGCTTGTTTATCGTCTCAACCATGTGGACGGGAATTCTTATCGTCCTCGCCTGGTCGGCTATCGCCCTCGTTATAGCCTGTCTTATCCACCATGTGGCGTATGTAGAGAACTTGTACCCTTTTCTCCAGTCGAATTTCTCAACCGCTTTAAGGAGTCCTATGTTCCCCTCCTGTATCAGGTCCAGAAACGGCAACCCTCTCCCTATATACCTTTTGGCTATGGAGACCACTAATCTCAAATTCGCAGTTATGAGCTTTTCCCTCGATTTTTTATCACCCAGCTGTGCACGCCGCGCTAAGTCCCTTTCCTGAGATGGAGTGAGTAGAGGTATCTTTCCTATCTCACGGAGGTACATCTTTATGGGATCCTTCAAGGACGTGTTGTCGTACATCTCAGGTCCACCGTCTTTCAGGAGCTCTTCTATGTCCTCAGTCTCCTCGCTACTGTCCGATGGGTCCCTTTCGAGTATCTTTATCTTGTTCTTTTCTATCTCCTCGTATATCTTCTCTATCAGATCCGAGTTGAAACCATCGAAATCAGGTGGAAAAGCCTTGTCTATATCTTCATACGTGATGTATCCCTTGCGTTTTCCGATCTTTATGAGTTGTTTAACCTTTTTTTCTATTTTCGGATCTATAACATTTTCTGCCGTTTTCTCGCCCACCGAAATTCACCCCCCTCTCGAGGGTTTTGATCTTCCTGACCACATCCATCCTCGCTTTTAGAAGGATCCTCCTTTCGGACTCATCTGCATCGCTTATCATACGGTCTATCTCGCTTAGTCGCTTCTTCAGTTTCGCTACCTCGAGCCTCTTAACAGCGTCACTTAAAACTTTTTTTGGATTACCGGAATGTGGAAGATCCTTCAAAACCTCGAAAACCCAATCCCCGATCTCGTTAGACACTTTTTCAAGTGCTCGGTTCAAATCTCCCTCCTGCTCATATGAATCGAGAATTTCTCTGAACCTCTCGCTGAACAGATCTCTGTCTATACTGAGTATCTCGCTCCTGAGATCTTCGTTGTTGAAGAATATGAAAAGTATCACGTCTTCAGGACCAAATTTTTTCGTCTCCCCGTAATCCAACGGTTCTCCCCTGACAAACCTTTCCATATCCTTTGGAGAAAGCCCGGAAAATTCCGCAGCCTTTTCTATGAGAGCTCTCGCCCTAACAGTGCTTCCAAAGCGCTCTATCCTCGAAGCCCACTCTCCAATAGATCTGGCAAACTTTTCAAGCCCAGATGCCTTGGAAAGATCGAAACTCTTCGCGATGTTCTCAACCACGAATTCCTCGTAAGGAACGGCATTTCTGATCGCTTCCTCTATACCTTCTTTTCCAAACGATTTCAGGGTGTCGTCAGCATCCTTTTGAGGCCATCTAACGACGAGGATATCGAACCCCCTTGGAAGAAGCGTTGATAGTGAACGAAGAGCAGCTTTCGCTCCGGCATCATCGCTGTCAAAAGCCAAAACCACATTCCTCGTAAGGCCAGAAAGTCTTGACGCATGCTGAGAAGTGAGCGCTGTCCCCAGAACAGCCACGGAGTTTCTGAGCTCACTTCTGTGAAGCGCGAAAGCATCCATGTAGCCCTCGACGATTATCGCAACGTCTACAGATTTTATCACTTTTTTCGCCCTGTCTAAAAGGAAGAGAACCCTGGACTTCGAAAAATACTTCGTATCCCTCGAGTTTATGTACTTCGGCTCCTCGTCTCCAATCACTCTTCCACCGAACGCTATGACATCTCCAGATTCGTTCTTGATGGGGAAAACAACCCTCCCCTCGAAAATATCCTTGACGTTTTCTCCAGAAACCGAGACCACACCAAACCTGCTGATATCATCTACGCTCAACCCCAACCTGTCTGCGACGATCTTTGGTATATCGGATCCAACAGGGGAATATCCTATTTCGAATTCCTCGATTTCCTCGTTAGAGAATCCCCGATCTCTCATATAGTTTTTCGCGTCGTCACTTTCCCAAAACGCTTTTTCGTATTCCCTAGAGAGCTCCTTCAAGAAAGAGGTGTACTTCAGATATTCACTTCCCTCGGATCTGTACCTTGATATATCGATTCCCACACGTCTTGCCAATTTCTCCAGAGCTTCATAGAAAGATATGTTTTCCATCTCTTGGACGAACTTTATAGCGTCACCACTTGCCCCACACCCAAAACATTTGTACCTCTGAAGATCCGGGCTGACGTAAAAAGACGGACGGGTCTCTGTGTGAAAAGGACAGAGCGCCCTGTAGTACCTCCCTACCCTCTCCAGATTTATATACTCAGAAACCACCTCGACTATGTCGAGGTGGCTCTTTATCTCCTCTATGATTTCTTTCGGTACCATCAGATCATCTCTTGGAGAACTGCGGTGCCCTCCTCGCTTTCTTTAGACCATACTTCTTCCTCTCGACCATCCTCGGGTCTCTCGTGAGGAGCTTCTTGGATTTGAGAACTGGCCTTAAATTCGCGTCGTATTGGAGGAGAGCTCTGGCTATACCAAGTCTAATCGCACCAGACTGACCGGACTTTCCTCCTCCTCTCACTCTGATAACGAAGTCGAATTTGCCAGTGGTGTTCGTAACATATAGGGGTTCGAGGGCATGTTTAACCCAAGCCATGTTTCCAAGATATCTCAAGAACTTATCTTCTAAATCGCTTCCTTCCATTTTCTTTCCGTTTATGTAAACCTCACCGTTTCCAGGTCTGAGGTGAACTCTTGCAGATGAAGTTTTCCTCCTGCCAGTTCCGTAGAAATCACTCACAATTCATCCCTCCTCTTTCAAAACTCCAAGGGTTCCGGTTTCTGCGCCTGATGCGGATGATCAGGTCCGGTGTAAACTTTGAGTTTTTTGAGCATCTTCCTTCCGAGCTTGTTCTTCGGAAGCATTCTCTTGACCGCTAGGTAAACGACCTTTTCTGGATGTTTCTCGAACATCTGCCTTGCTGTGAGCTCCTTCAACCCTCCTGGGTATCCAGAATGCCTGTAGTACTTCTTCTGGTCCAACTTCTTTCCTGTGAGAACCACTTTATCGGCATTCACGACAATGACGTAGTCTCCAGTATCAACGTGCGGAGTATATGTCGGCTTGTGTTTCCCCATGAGGACAACTGCTATCTTGCTAGCGAGCCTTCCCAAGACCTTTCCAGATGCGTCAACAACGTACCATTTTTTATCGACATCTTTCGCCATATAACTCTTTTGCTGTGGCAACAACCTCGCCATCTTTCACTCCTCCTTTCGGTTACTCACTCCCAAACAGACTACCGACCCTCTTGTTTATCAAGGCGGACAAAACATAGTCTATTGAGAACTTAAGCACGTTGAATACGAGTATTCCCCACCAAACTTTCAAGAAGAACTTGAAACCGTCTGAAGCAGATCCCCATTTCATGACTATGAAATAAAGCGGGACTGTGGCCGCATTCAGCCCAGTCATCAAAGCGCTCGTCCCTCCAACGGACAAAATCGAGGAGATCAGTTTGCTTTTCCAGAACTTCGTCGCCAGAGCTACAAACGTTGCTCCCGCTATGAAGTTCATCACGATTCCTATGACGTCCCCTGATTTTGCAAAGTAAAAGAGTATGTCCTTTATCAATACCACCATCACACCTTGTGCAATTCCGGTGTTCACAGCTAGGATCAAAGCCACTATCTCGCTCGGATCATATTTCAAGAAACTCACGAATGGAAGAAGCGGAACCTCTAAAAACATCAATCCAAAAGCGAGAGCCGAGAATATGCCGACTATGGCTATATCCTTAGTTTTCACTCTTTAACCTCCAGGACGGAAACGAACTTCTTGTTCTTTCTCGTATGAAACTTTACATAACCGTCTATCATTGCAAATAGCGTGAAATCTCTTCCCATGCCAACGTTTTTTCCGGGATGAATTTTCGTTCCCCTCTGTCTTACGAGTATGTTACCAGCTCTCACGAACTGTCCGTCCCCAACCTTAACCCCCAAATACTTGGGATTGCTATCTCTTTTGTTGACATCAGTCGCCATTGTCTTTCACCTCCAGGTAGAGGTTTTCTGGATATTTCCTCTGAATTCCAGCAAGGATTCCTAATGTGATTCTCAACACCTTTTCTGCACACGGATCATCCGGTATCTCCGAGATCTCAAGATGTCCTTTTTTGATGACTACGTTTGCTCCCAAGTCCTTGAGTATGTAAGCCGCTTGCTGGAGAGCAGAGCTAACCGCCGCACACACCACATCCTTTCCGTATTCATTAAAATCCGCGTGTCCGTTAGCAGCTAAACCTTTTTTATCAAAGACCACTTTTATCATTTGACCTCTATCTTCTCAATCATTATCGTCGTGTACCACTGCCTGTGGTTCTTAACAGTCTTAGAGTTCTTTCTCGGCCTGAACTTCATTCCCCTGACCTTTCTCGCTTTCTTGTGCTCCACTACCTTTCCCCTAACCACAACGTTCTGAAGGTACGGCTTCCCTATCAGAACCTCTCCGTCGTCTTTCTTAACCATGAGCACTCTTTCGAAAACTATCTCGTCACCTGGCTGCTTGTCCTTTTGCCTTCCCGTGTACAGGTACTTCCCCTCTTCAACCTTGTACTGTCTTCCAGAATCCGCGATCAGTGCGTACACACACCCACCTCCTTTCAGAATTGACATCCGCCGGGCTTCGCGTCTCTGCACAAGAGAACTTTCGCTCACCCGAGCGCTTGGTGTATTTTATACATCAAATCTGAGAATTTCAAGGAAGCTCTTGCGATACCCTATCGAGGACTCTCTTAACCTCTTCTATGTTTTCAAATTCTCCAAAGAATTCCACGAGAACTATATCAGATCTCTTGACTTCATAGCCGTTTCTGATCATCTCTTTCAACGTCTCGTAAACATTCGCATCCAGCTTTCCGTGGTTCACCATATCTTCAACGACACCCAAGGCATCGCGTGGTTTCATACCCTCTCTGTAAGGTCTGTCTTCAGTGAGGGCTTCGTAAACATCGGCAACTTGGAGAATCCTAGATCTCATGCTCAGATCCTTTGCTTTCAACCCCCAAGGATATCCCGATCCGTCGAGCCTTTCATGGTGTGTAGAAGCAATAGCCATGAATTCTTCAAACTTCGGATATTTTGAGAACATCTTGTAGGTATCGACCACGTGCATCTTCATTATGTAAGCTTCATGCATGTCCAGCTTTCCAGGTTTGTGGAGTATCTCTAGGGGGGTCTTTATCTTCCCGAGGTCGTGCATCAGGCCAGCAACGTACATGGCAAGGGAATCAAAATCAGTTTTCAGCATCTCATAAGCTAGATCTTTCGCCAAAAACGCAACTCCAGACGTATGGCTGAGTGTGAATGGAGATCTGAGATCAACCAATAGCACTAACGCTTTTAAAAATTCTATAGCCTCATGGAATCCCAACTGGAAATTGAACTTGCAAAATCTTTCGATATACGGGTCATCATCTAAGACATATCCAAATTCGATGTGAGAACTGATCAAATCCTTTGCGGCTTTCCTCACCTCATCAATCATGGGATATCTCGCCAACATCTCAAAAAGAGCTTTCACAGATTCGACCATACCAATGTTGATGTTCTTTCTGATCACCTGGGCCATGGTATCTGCAACATTTATGAGATTTGATAGAAGAATCTCTTTATCACTTCCATAAAGAACTTTAAGTGGCGTGTGATGGTTTAGAACCGCTCTTAGATATTCGTCAGGGAGGATTCTCATTCTCTTTAGTATCTCGTAAGAAAACTGTGAATGAACACAATCTTTATCGATCTTGTAAAGCAAGGAATCAAGGTTGAAAGATTCCCCGCCATGAGATATATCGGCCTTCATAGCTATGAAAACACCTTTCGGCATCTTGAGTTCAGTAAGAGCTAAAAGTCCTATGTCGTGAAAAAGGCCTGAGATGTAGGCGTAAAGCACATCATCTGAATCACCTATCCTCTTCATCATTAAAGATGCTATCTTCGCCACGTCGAATGAATGGATTATAAGTGGAGAAAGGCTGGATATTCTCATATCATTGAACAATCCTACGAGATCAGATACCCCTATAGATTCTAATTTGAGTTCCATTTTCACTCCTCCCCAAATCTCTTTCGTTTTATTTTAACACAGCACGTTTAGAAGAGTGTTATCTGATCTGTATCGGGTATACCATCCAGAACCTTGTATCTCTTCATCACCTCAACGTGTGTTTTGTTGACTTTGGTTCTTCTGGCAAGATCTTCCACGGAGGAGAAGGATTTCTCGGATCTAGCCCTCACTATGGATTCCGCCACGCTCGTTCCAAGACCGGGAAGCTTGTTGAACGGTATCCTCAGCTTGTTCTCTTCTATGAGAAACCTCTTGGAATCCGATTTTTCAAGGTCCGGCGGAAGGAATTCATATCCCCTCAAGAGCATTTCGAGTGCTACCTCCAAGACTGTCTCTTCGTTCTTGTCCTGAACGTCCTTGTCGGTCATGGAGTACAAAACCGATAGTCTTCTTTTCACACCTTCTTTTCCCTGAAGCACCGCATCGATGTTGAACTCATCACCTTTTATGCTGAAGTACGCGGAGTAAAAAGCTAGCGGATAATGGACCTTGAAATAGGCTATTCGGAATGCCATGCTGACATAAGCAACGGCGTGGGCCTTTGGAAATAGGTACTTTATCCTCTTACACGATTCTATGAACCAGTTTGGGGTACCAACACTCTTCATGACTTCTTCGTCTTCCTCCGATATCCCCTTTCCCTTCCTAACTTTCTCCATTATCTTGAAGGCCATCGAAGGTTCCATACCTTTGTGTATAAGGAAATTCATTATGTCATCCCTACAGGATATGACACTAGAGAGTGTTGCTACTCCAGAATTTATCCAATCTCTAGCGTTGTTCAGCCAGACATCCGTTCCATGGGAGAGTCCCGATATCCTGACAAGTTCAGCAAAGCTCTTTGGCCTCGTCTCTTGAAGCATTCCCCTGACGAACTTCGTTCCAAACTCCGGTATTCCAAGCGTTCCAACATCGGTTCCAAGCTCCTTCGGGTCGATGCCAAGAGGCCTTAACGATGAGAATATCTCGAGGGTTTCCGGATCGTTCATAGGAACACCCATCGGATCGATCCCCGTTATCTCCTGAAGGTGCTTTATGAACGTCGGATCATCGTGTCCGAGTGCGTCTAACTTGACTATGTCATCGTGAATGTGCTCGTACGCGAAGTGTGTGGTAAGGACTTTGGATCTTTTATCGTTAGCCGGAAATTGGATCGGCGTGAAGTCGTAAACTTCGTGATCTTTTGGAATTATCATCAACCCACCCGGATGCTGACCTGTCGTTCTCTTCACCCCGGCTATACCCATGGCTATCCTCTCAAATTCTGCCTTTCTCAGCTGAATACCGGTTCTCTCTTCAAAGCTCCTGACATAACCTCTTGCACTTTTTTCCGCAACTGTGCTTATCGTACCGGCCCTGTAAACGTGATCCTTTCCAAAGAGCTTCTCTATGTATCTATGAGCTCTCTCTTGATACTCACCGGAAAAGTTCAGATCTATATCCGGTACTTTGTCTCCCTTAAACCCCATGAAGACCTCAAACGGTATATCTTGACCGTTTCTCTCCATATCTGCACCACAAACTGGACATTTCTTCTCCGGTAGGTCGTACCCAGATCCGTAGCCTTCCACGAACTCAACGTGCTTACATTTCGGACAAACGTAGTGCGGAGGGAGTGGATTGACCTCTGTTATATCAAGAAGGTGCGCAACGAGTGATGAACCAACCGAACCTCTCGATCCCACAACGTACCCATCTTTTTTCGACTTATCAACTATTCTCTTGGCTATGAGATACAACACCGCGTATCCATGACCTATTATCGCATCGAGCTCTTTATCTAACCTCTTCTCTATCAGCTCTGGCAACGGATCACCATATATCTCCTTAGCCTTCCTTATGGATATCTCCCTGACCTCATCCTCGGCTCCCTCTATTATCGGAGGGTGGAGCTTTCCTTCAAGCGGCTGGATCTCTTCCACGGAATCGGCTATCTTCACGGTGTTTTCCACGACTATCTCTTTGGCAACGTCTTCATCCTCAAATATCTTCATAGCCTCTTCGATCATCTCTTCTGTGGTTCTCAGATAAAGTTCCGGTTGATCTAACCGTTCGTTTCTCTGCGGAGCCAATAAGGCCATTCTGAACTTGTAATCCTCAGGATCGAGAAAATGAACATCCCCAGTCATCACAACCGGTATACCCAGTTCCTTCGCTTTTCTGTAGACGGTTCTGTAAACTTCCCTCATCCTCTCTCTATCTTCCTCTGGAAAGTTTCCAAGTGGCATCACCTCTATGAAATCGTAGAATTTCATTATCTCCTCTATCTCCGAGTCACTTGCACCGTCTAATATAGCCTCGACGACTTCACCGCTCATGCACGCGCTTCCAACTAGAAGTCCGTCTCTCATGGAATTCAGAAGACTCTTTGGTATCCTCGGAACGTTGTGAAAGTATTTGATATGAGATTCGGAAACGATTTTGTAGAGGTTTTTGAGGCCTTCCTTGGTTTTAACCAATATGGTCACGTGATTGGGTCTTATCGACTTGATGTCTATGTCTTTCCTGAGCTTGTCTATTTCGGATAACTTCTTCACACCTATGTTTTTCAGCATTTCCATGAACTTCAGAAAGATCTTCGCCGTTATCCTCGCATCGTCCATCGCTCTGTGGTGGTGAAACTTCTCGAGCTTCAACTTGCTCGCGACTTTGTCTAGCGAATAGCTCGACATGGTGAGGAGAGCTCTCGAAAGCGAGAGGGTGTCGATGTACGGCCTTTCAAAATCTTCACCGGTCACTTTCTTGACCCAGTACCTTATGAACCTGTAATCGAATGACGCGTTGTGCGCTATTATCACCGAGTCTCCGAGGAACTTGAGAAATTTCGGAAGAATTTCCTCTATGGAAGGTTGGTTTTTTAACATCTCATCCGTGATACCGGTTATCCTCTCACTCACCTTGCTCATACCCATCTTCGGTTTCACCAGGGATTGAAATTCGTCAACTATCCTTCCATTCTCTATCTTCACAGCACCTATCTCGACTATTTCCGACCTTGCGGGGTCCAAACCACTCGTTTCTAGGTCCAAAACGACATAGCTAGTTTTCACCAGATCTCCATCAATGTTTCCTCGGTATATCGGTTCGACGTCGTTCACCATGTAACCTTCCATACCGAATATGGGCTTTATGCCAGCCGATTTTGCCAGGTGGTAGAACTCTATTATCCCCTGGACGTTCCCATGATCCGTTATAGCCGCAGCCTTGTGTCCCCACTCCTTCAGCCTCCTAACATAGTCTTTGAGGTTGAGGACTGAATCCAAATCGCTGTACTTCGTGTGCGCGTGAAGCTCCACCCTCTTAACTTCAGATTCATCGGTGCGCCTTTTCATTTCGGATAACGCGAGACCTTTTGCAATCAAAACGGGATCCCCGGGTATTGAGGGATCAGAGCTTATGATCCCAGTTGCCACAACGACATCTCCAATACCTATTCTTCCCGAAACTTTGTCCACAAACTTGTCCGGGACCCTAACGATCATGGAATCGACCTTGTCCGTTATATAGAGAAGAATGGATCTTCTCTTTCCAAATCTTTCCTCAACCTTGAAAATCTTTCCTATTACCGAAATCTCTTTTCCAGATGGAGGAAGGTTCGATGGATAGTGAACGGTCTTTCTCGGTTTCTTCCCGAATATCACGTTCTCGCTTCCGGATTTCAACTCGGATGGCTCGATTTTAACGGGTTCGAACTTAATGAAGTTCTTCTGCGTTCTTTTGGCGTTCTCCTCAATCTTTTTGAAGAAATCTTCATCCACCTTAAGCCTTATCCTGTATCCCTTGAGTTTTTCTTTTATCTCATCTTTCATCGACAACAATTTTCTCTTGATCCTGTCCTTTGCAAAATCTCCTGGAACCCTTATCGTTATTTCAGATCCAGAGAGCTGGACATCTATTCTTATACCGTTCACGAGTTTTTCTTTAAGGTATTCAACTGGGGAGAAAACTTTGAACTTTTCTCCATAAAACACAACGCGAGCCCTCAAAGCTTCCTCTAACTTCCTTTTGAGGTTTATTCCTCCTCCGTTTACCTCACCTTCAAGTTTCAGATATACCGTTTCGTCTGCCGGGGAAAAATCGACCCCAGACACCCTTACATTTTTTGGATCGATTCCAAGATCGGTTAGAATCTCGTTGAAGTTATTCAACTCCATCTGCCTTCCCTCCGTACAATGCCGCACACCATGCTATCGCCAGGGCATCCGCGGCGTCATCTGGTTTCGGAATCTCAGGTAGATTCAAAAGTCTCATGACCATCTCCTGAACTTGCCTTTTCCTCGCACGTCCATATCCACTTACGGATATCTTCACCTGCTGTGGAGAGCATTCAAAAACCCTCGAGCCGAATTTCGCAGCCTCCATGAGAACTATTCCTCGAGCGTGCCCAACCTCGAGAGCGGTCGTAACACTCTTCACGAAAAAGATCTTTTCAACGGCAACCAAGTTCGGTGATAATTCCTTGAAGACCTTTTCAAGCTCTCTATAGAGAATCAACAATCTTCTAGAGAGGTCCAGCCCCTTCGGAGTCGAGATATGACCATGGGTAACGTACTTTATCCTGTTTCCATCCAAATCCAAAACGCCGAACCCCAGAAGACCATAACCGGGATCCACTCCCAATATCCTCACCATATACCCCTCCGAGGATTATAATCCTCCTTTTCGTTAACGATTTTTTAAGGATTGGAGAAGATCATATCTCGATGCGGAAGTTTTCCGACAGTTCACCAGATATGGATCTTTCAATAAGATTCTTAACTTTATTCGCCAGATAAAATCCATCCTCTTCGTTTCTAACCCAATCGTATTTGTCGGCGTTTATTATGACCAGTGGAGATCTGTTGTAGCTTGAAAAGTACTTCTCGTATTCACGGTTAAGATTCTCCCAATATTCCCTCTCGACTATGAGCTCGTAATCTCTTCCTCTCTGTTTTATCCTCTTCACGGCGAGATCCGTGGATATCCTTACGTAAACCATGAGGTAGGGCGGATTGATCGAATCGATCAGGGATCTGTAAAGCCTCTCATAAACCGATAGCTCGTGACCTCCCATATCTCCGTATCTGTGTAGCATCTTTGCGAAGACCACATCTCCGAATATGGATCTATCCAAAATGGCTCGTTCAATCCTCGAAGCTTCTTTTATCTGTTCGAATCTACTCGTCAAAAACAATATCTGTAGAGTGAAGGCCCACCTCTTCCTATCGTGGTAAAAACGAACTAACATGTCCTCGATCATCCTGTCGGACAGTTCGTAGAACGGTTTACACTTGCAAAGAGAGGTTATCTTCTCTATGAGAGAAGTCTTACCCGAACCGACTGTACCTTCGACCACCAGGTGAGTTCTCAGCTGATTTCCCTCCCCCTTGTTTCCACACCGAACGTGATAACGACGATTCCAGCAAGTATTGCCAGTATAGAGAAGAACACGAGTGACCAAACTATGTTTTTAAAAGACACGGTTATGTAAGGCGCTAGTATCCCTCCTATCCTCGTTATCGTTCCGGCCGTGCCGTTGCCCGTCGTTCTGAAAGACGTTGGATAGAGTTCTGGTGTGTAGGCGTATACCACTCCCCAAGCACCTAGGCAGAACACGCTGGTTAGAAAAGCCATCGTTATGTACATACCAGTCGAGTTTATCAATGCAAATCCCAAAGCCGCAGCTCCTGTTCCGAAGAGAAAGGTTGAAAGGGATGGAACCCTCCCTACCTTCTCTATGAGATAAGCTGCAAGGAGATACCCAGCGAGTTGGAAAACCATCATCAAAAACGTTAACCACAAAGCGTGCTCCACAACACCTCTCGATGCGAATATCCTGGGAAGCCAGAGGAAGATACCGTAGTAAACCACACTCAAAACGAACCACACCGTCCAGATCATCAAGGTTCTTCTGAGATATGGTGGCTTCAATATAGCAGCCACCGGAACTTTCACCTTCTCTATTTTCTCAACATCTTCCTTGACTTCGGTTTTTAAAACCTCGTTTAGAAAATCTTTTCCACCCTTTAAAAACGCGAACCTCGGACTCTCTGGAACCCTGAGATACTCTATGAGTAAGAGAAGCCCTAGGCCCATAAGCCAGTAGTCCCAACGCCAGCTGTGTTTTCCGATGGTTATGTGTACAAGCCCCACAATGATACTACCAACTGCCCACATGGATTCGAGGAATACCAAGTACCTGCCTCTAAACCTTATGCTAACTGTCTCACTCAAGTAAGTGTTAACAGATGGCATAAGTCCTCCATACCCGAAACCAGCCAAAAGTCTCATCGTTACAAAAGTACCGAGCGCGTGTGAAAACCCACCGAGAAACGTGAAAAGCGTTGAGAATATGAGGTAGAAGTTCATGGAGAACTTCCTTCCGAAGTAATCGGATATCACTCCAGAGAGGAAAGCTCCGATGAGCATCCCGATGAAAACGGAACTCCTCAAGAAAGCCTGTAAGAAGACGTTCTCACTGCCGAGTTCCTTCGCCACTCCGCCGAGTGTAAACGCTCCAAGCAGTACCCCATAAGCCACTATTATCCAAGCGGCGAAACTGAGAAACAGGTACTCCCTCTGTTTGCTCTTCGAAACGTACTTATCAACTACCTTGTCTATTGTCAGTCCCATTCACACTCCCTCCCAAAAGAACTTTTATATCACTGTTTTTCTTAAAGGCCTCGAAGTTTCTCTTCCACCATTTATTCCATATCTCTTCTCTCTTTTCCTCGAGGAGTTTCTTCTCTATCTCCTTTTTAACATCCTCGTATTTCAGAACTTCTCTCTTCTTCTCTTTGACCATGAATATCACCCAGCTCCTTCCCATCTTGTAAGGGCCGAGTATCGCCCCTTCAGATGCTTTCTCTATCCTGCTCGCGTAGTCTTTGCCAAAGATGCTCTCCACAACTCTCACATCTAAGAATCCAAGATCTCCTCCTTTAGCAGCCGATGTCTTTTCGATCGACATATCACTCGCAACCTCTGTGAAAGCTTCCCCATTCTCGATTCTTTTCATGGCTTTCTCCGCATCCGACTCGGATCCGAGAAAGATCGCGTACAGGTGAACTTTGCTTTTCGTCTTTATCTTGTCGTAATAGCTTTTTATCTCCGCCTCCGATACGGTTGCGTCTTTTGTAACCTTCTCCTTGAGATTTTCAAGACTCTTACTCGTTTTGTACATCCAAGCTAATCTCTCCTCAAGACTGTTCATATTCATACCTACGGTAGAAAGATATTTTTCAAAATCTGTCTTCTTCATCTTCAGATTCTTTAAAGCATCGTTGATGTCCTTCTCGACAGCTTTCTCAACTTCACTCTCCGATGGGGATACCCCTTCTTTTTCAGCCAACTGTTGTATGAGAAGCTGATCTATGAGCTCACTTAGGACCGCCTCTCTGTACCTTTGAAGGAACGCAAGACCCTCTTGAGTTGAGGTGAGCACCGTGAAGAATTTCTCATCGAGGCTATGTATTCCCATGAGGATTCTGTTCATATCCGCCATCATGTTCAAAAAATCGGAAGTTATCTTGTACCCGTTCACAACTGCTACAACCGTTGGAGTTGCCACGGCTATGTACAAAGATGAAACCAAAGCAAACAGAGCAAATATGAGCTTTCTCATCTACTCAACCTCCTTCGCCTTTTCCCAATACCTGTCCATCTCTTCAACGGAGAGATTTGACAGCTTTCTTCCATCGTCTTCAACGAGCTTCTCCATCTTCTGAAAACGTCTGACGAATTTCTCGGTGGACTTTCTCAAAGCTTTCTCCGGATCTATACCCATGAACCTCGAAAGGTTCACGAGCGAGAAGAGTATATCGCCAAATTCATCCTCGCTTGGATCTTTCAAGAACTCCTCGATCTCTTCTCTCACCTTTTCCTTGACTCCACCTACATCTTTCCAATCAAACCCCACAGCTGAAGCATTCTCCTGAATCCTTCTTGCCATGGACAAAGCGGGAAGAGCTGAATTCACTTTCCCAATTGCACTCTTTTTTTCCTTTTTCTCCTTCGCTTTTATCTCTTCCCACCTCTCGTAAGAGTACTTCCCAGGCTTTTCAAAGACGTGTGGGTGCCTCCTTATTAGCTTCTCCGTAAGTGCGTTCACAACATCATTTATGTCGAAAGCCCCACGCTCAGAAGCTATCTGAGCGTGGAAAATCACCTGAAGCAGCACATCTCCTAGTTCCTCCTTCATCGCTTGATCGTCTTCTCTGTCTATCGCATCCAGAAGTTCGTAGGCTTCCTCTATCAAATAGGGTTTCAGCGTTTTGTGATTTTGTGATCTATCCCAATCACATCCTCCAGGAGCTCTCAGCGCTCTCATGACTTCAATCAGCCTTTCAAAATTCTTTCCAACTTCTCCCAAAATCATACCCTCCTCTTCAGGAGTATGATTTCCACCCTGTCCGATGCGTCCTCGGATAAGTCTGCTATATCGCCTATCAGACCTATTACTTCCCTAACCTCCAGTTTCACGGCCCTTTCAACATCCAGAGAGAAGAGTTTTTTGATCAGTTGCCACTCTATTTCGTCTTCCTGGTGTTCAAGCTTTTCCGTTTCAACAACACATTCTGCAGCTTCGTCAACATCCTCAAACATCGTCCTTATAGCTCTCTTCAAAGCCTTGTAAGCTTTTATAGACACCCCGACTTGCTTTCTGATATCTCCCCTTATATCGTCGGGAAACTCAGTTCTCTGGAGGTTCACAAGTCTGGCAACGGTTTCGGCTCTGTCAGCTATCACATCAACGGCTTCGATGAGTCCAAGAAGATCTCCTCGGAAATTTGGAAGGAACGCACCAGAATACATCATGGTTTCGGTTTCCCTTCTCAATCTATCCGCAGCACTCTCAGCGTTTATGGTCTTCAAAGCGAGATCCTCAAAATCCTCTCTGCCATCTAGATACGCATCCATGAACTCCCTGAAGCTTTCCAGTGTCTCTTCAACTGCATCCAAATGCTTCATAAAGCTCTTTATTATCTCAGACTCTTTCTTACCGAAGAAGAACATCTCATTTCCCCCCCTCATATAAGGATATACAAGACGGCGGATATTATGCCCGCTATGACTGGTGTTCCAACCCAACCAAAGAGTATTCTAAACAACATTTTCCTATCGGCAAGGTTCGTACCACGTGCAAAACCCGCTCCCAAGACACCACCAACTATCGCCTGAGACGTCGAGACGGGAACTCCTATCAGAGCGTATATCCAAACTGTAAGGGCCTCTGCAAATATCGATATCAAAGATGAGAAATGGTCGAGTTCTATTATCTTCTTTCCCACGGTCATCATGACTTTTTTACTGTATGTCAGGGTTCCAGATGCTATGGCTAATCCCCCTATCAGCGCAGCTTGCTGGACTGTCAAGAGGTTCCCTACGAACGCACCCGTCACGTTCGCAACGTTGTTTGCACCAAGAGAATACGCACCGTAAGCTCCTATCATCCACGTCATAACAACCAATACCTTGTCCTGCAGCGCTATCGACTTTATCTTAGAGAAAAACGGAGCGGTGATTTTGTAAACAACGTATCCGAAAAAGAGCGCTCCTATAGGCGTGGTTACCCAACATATCACTATCTTCCAGAGAACTGCCCAGTTGACGCTTCCCTTTAAAAGCCCTATTCCCAATATCCCACCGACAACGGCCTGAGATGTCGAAACCGGGAGTGCGAGTATCGTCATTATTATAACGGATATCGCTCCTCCTAGAACAGAGAAGGAGCTTTCAAGAACGCTTGAATGCGACAGATTACCTATCGTGTGGAGTCCCGCGGCTCCTCCCGTAACGGCTCCTACCACCGTGAAAATCGCTGAGACTATAACCGCTCTCCAGTACGGAACAAGCCTGCTCGCGACAGGTGGCCCGAATATGTTCGCGGCATCGTTAGCACCCAAGCTCCAACCGAGCATCAGAGAAGGAATTATGTAAAGTAGCATCTTTTCACCTTCCCTTCACAAATAAGGAAGAATAACATAAAAGAGTCGGAATCATGCAAATGCTTTGTAAAGTAGAATCGAAACGATTCCGGATATTGTAGGCGTACCTATCCATCCGAAAAATATCTTGAAGAGCATCTTTTTGCTCACAAGGTTCGTACCTCGTGCGATTCCAGCTCCCAAGACACCACCAACTATCGCTTGCGATGCGGAGACTGGAACACCAACGAGCGAATAAATCCAAACCGTGAGAGCCTCTGCAAACATAGAAACCAAAGACGAAAAAGGATCGAGTTCGACAAGCTTCTTTCCCACGGTCATCATGACTTTTTTACTGTATGTCAGGGTTCCAGATGCTATGGCTAATCCCCCTATCAGCGCAGCTTGCTGGACTGTCAAGAGGTTCCCTACGAACGCACCCGTCACGTT
>JALVXE010000008.1 GCA_027038385.1 Thermotogaceae bacterium | reverse complement strand
AAAGGCCCTCGACTGCACATACCCATTCATCCGGTCCCGACTATCTTGTATTCGTTCAAAAGCCCTTTATCTTTGAGTGCTTTCACGAGGGCTCCTTTAACCGCGAATTCACCAGCCGCAACACAAGCTCCACCAGCGCACACCCTTATTTCTTTCATAATTTTCCACCCGCCTTCATCTCTTCAGCGATCCTCTTGTACTTCTTCACTAGTCTTGGGACCTTATCCGGAGACATCCTTCCGTAGAAGTCCCCCTCGCCTATCAAGACGACCGGTGCCATCGAGCACGCCCCAACACACCTGACGTCGTGAACGGAGAACATACCATCTGGCGTGACATCGCCCGGATTCTTCAATCCAAGCTCATCTAGAAACCTCTCCATCACCTTGTCTCCACCTTTGACGTAGCACGCCGTGCCGAGGCACACCTTTATCTGTATCCTTCCAACGGGTTTTGTCGAGAAAAAGTTGTAGAACGTCACGACTCCTCTGACCTTGCTCTTTGGGATCTTAAGCTTTTCCGCTATGAATTCCATAACCTCCTGTGGAAGCCAAAGGAATATGCTCTGCGCCTTGTGAAGGATGTTTATAAGCATCGACGGATCATAGCCAACCTCTCTCATGTATTCCTCAAGCTCTTTGAACTTCTCCTCCCTGTTCTCTATTTCCACCACACTCAGCACCTCCTATGTAGGGAGTATATCAAAAACTCCTCTGCTGGTAGAATTTAGTCCGGAAATATCAAGGGGTGATGGATTTGATAATAAAAAACGTGATATCTGGTGGAAAGAAAACCGATCTGAAGATCGGAAGCGAGGATAAGGCAATCGATGGATCCGGCCTTTACGCTCACAAGTGCTTCGTGGACAGTCATATGCACATATTGTCACTCGGAATAAAGATCTTAACTCACGATCTTGAAAAGGAAGACCTCGTGGATCTTTTAAGATCTGGAGAATCCCCGCTCATAGCGAGAGGCTGGAGCGATATGCCGCCGATCGATCTTATAAACTCTGTCGATCATCCGGTGGCTCTGATAAGAAGATGTGGCCATAAGGCAGTCGTTAACGACTCTGCGAAAAAGATTCTCGATCTTGAAAGCAACGTCCTTTTTGAAAACGAAGTTGACAGAATTTACGATCTTTTGACAAAGAACGACTACAAGAGAGCTCTGAAAACAGCCGAGAGAGAACTCTTCAGAGTGGGAATAAGCTATGTTCACTCAGACGACTTTCATTCGATGTCTTTTGAAGATCTCGTGGAAATCCTCAAGGATTCCAGAATAAGGATATACGAAAAACTCTTCACATACAAGCCAAAAGAGGAGATGTTTGGAAAGATCTCAGAGAGGGTTCACTTTGGCGCCGTCAAGCTTTACTCAGACGGATCCATAGGCGTGAGGACCGCTTTCATGAAAGAGCCTTACATCGATGCGAAAGATAACGGGATGTTTTTGCTGAGCGATGAGATACTTGATAGAGTCTTTGAGTTTGGAAAGAAAACGGGTGTCGAGATAACGATCCACGCGATAGGAGACGCGGCTCTTGAAAAGCTCGCACCCTATTTTCACAGATACCCCGGAAACAGAATAATACACGCTCAGTTCGTTCCAGAAAGCGCTTTGCCACTTTTGAAAAACACCCATTTTTCCGTCCAGCCTCATTTTTATTTCGAGGATCAGGAGATCCTGAAATACGTCAGAACGAAATCGCTGAGATATCCTTTCTTGAAACTTCACAGAGAAGGCTACGATATATCTTTCTCATCCGATGCTCCGGTGTCCCCTCACGATCCGAGGTATGTCGCACAGGCCGCGCTAAAGATGGGATTTTCAAAGGAGGACGTTATGAATCTTTACACAAAAGGCTCGAGGGATATCTGCCTTTACGAATCAGAAGGCCCCTTAGAGAACTATCCCGTGGCGATCGTCATGGAAGACGAAGAGGTGATAGACCTTGGATGAGATAATCGGCCAGAAGCATCTTTTAGCAGAAGGAAGGCCGCTCAGGAAATTCTTAGAGAGAGGAAAATGCCCAAGCTTTGTGCTGCATGGCCCACCCGGTGTCGGAAAAACGACCTATCTGAACCTTCTTGAGAAAAGACTTTCAGGGGAAGTTTTCCACCTCTCAGCCTCGACGATATCCGCAACTGACCTTCGAAAAATCGTCTCAAGATCGATCCAGATGGCGCGCTATGGAAAAAAGATCTACCTCCTTTTAGATGAGATACACGCTCTTAAAAGAAACGATCAGAGGATGTTCTTAGAACCTTTGGAGAAGGGCTCTCTCGTTTTAGTGGCTACTACTACCGAGCCACCGTCGAGGTACATCATCCCGCCGCTTCTCTCGAGGATGAGAATATACAGATTCTCGAAGCTTTCAGAAGACGAGATAGTTGAGATACTGAAGAGAAGATCGGACTTGGATACCGATACGCTCAGGGCGATCGCTGTATCCTCTGACGGGGACGCGAGAAAGGCGCTATCGATCCTTGAAGGGGTTGAGAAGGGAGAAGAGCTCGAAAGGTCGGAAATCTTCACCATGAAAGAGCACTACGAGCTCATCTCGGCACTCATAAAGAGCATAAGGGGCTCGGATCCCGATGCTGCCATCTATTACCTCTCAAGACTCCTTGAGCTCGGAGAGGACCCGCGCTTCATCGCGAGAAGACTCGTCATTCTGGCGAGTGAGGACATAGGCCTTGCAGATTCAAACGCCCTTTTGGTAGCAGTCGCCGGGGCTCAGGCCGTTGAGATAGTCGGCATGCCAGAAGCTCAGATAAATCTATCCCACGTTGTCTTATATCTGGCTCTCGCTCCAAAGAGCAACTCTTCATACCTCGCGCTAAAGAGGGCCAAGGAAGTGTCCACAAAGCCAACACAGGTTCCAAAGCACCTCAAGAACATTCCAAACAGCGGCTACAAATATCCACACGATTTCGGAGGCTACGTCGACCAGAGATACCTTCCAGATGGGATAGAGGGACCTTTCTACATACCAAACGAGAGGGACAAAAAGAGCTGGAGGGAATGAGATGCCGTACGATGGCCTTTACATGAGAAGGGTGATCGAGGAGATAAACGAGAATATAAAGGGTCCTTTGAGAAATATCTACCAGCCGACGAAGGTCGATTATTACCTGTATTTCCAAGACGGCACCCTGAGGATATCTCTCAATCCGAACATGGCCTTCATGGCCTTGTCCGAGAAGATGAAAAATCCTTCAAAGATGCCGCCCTCTTTCACGATGCTCCTGAGAAAATACCTGAAGAATTCCCGCTTCCTCGGAGCTGAGCAGGAAGGATTCTCAAGAGTAGCGGTTTTTAAATTCGAGAGGATGGATGAAAAAGGAGATTTGAGGATCCATAAGCTCTTCGTCGAGCTCATGGGAAAGCATTCGAACATGATACTGGTCTCGGATGAAAACAAGGTCGTTGACGCTCACAAGAGGATAATCACGAGAAGGGGGAGAGAGCTTCTCCCTGGAAGAAATTTCGTTCCATTTGAAAGTGATAAGCTGGATCCCATGGATTCTGAATATGACGAGATCTTCGAAGATCCCAAAGATATGCCCATAGACAAGTTTTTGACGAAGAGGATCGAAGGAATGTCGAGGATATTGGCGAAAGAGATCGTGTACAGGGCGGGGTTTGTGTTTGAGTTCAGCACGAAGGATCTGAACGAGAGCAGACTTGAAAAGTTGACGAGAGCTTTCGATGAGTTCAGAAGGGAGTACTCGGAGGGAAAAACCTACGTTTTGTATGATGGCTCAGAGCCGATCGATGTATCACCGATCGTTTTGCACCACACTCAAAAAGCTCACAAGAGTTTTCCACCATCGAAAGCCGTCATGGAGCTCGCAAGCTTTAAAGAAGTAAAAGAAGTGATCCGTGGTAAGAAAAGGGAATTGGAAAAGGCCGTTGTCAAGAAGATAGACAAGCTTGAAGATGTTGTCAGGAAGATAGGGGAAGAGATGGAGAAAGTGAAGGATTTTGACGCCTTGAGAAAAAAAGGAGAGCTCCTCATGATTAACGCGTACAATCTGAAAGTGTCAAGCGGGAAGGCCATCGTGAAGGACTACGAGAGTGGAATGGATATCGAGATAGAGATAGACAAAAGCATGGACATACTCAAGAACGCTCAGAGGTACTTCGACGAGTACAAAAAACTCAAGAGAAAGTACGAAGGTATGGAGAAGAGACTGTCGGAGGTGGAGGAAGAGCTCGAATATCTATATCAGCTCTGGCAAACCATCCTCGATGCTGACGATGAGGAAGTTCTCGAGGAGATAAGGGATGAAATGGAAGAAGCTGGGATCTTGAAAGCAAGAAAAAGAAAGAAAAAGAAGGCGTCTAAATCACTTCCAAGAAAAGTCGTTTACGGTGGATACACGATACTGATCGGGAGGAACAACCGCCAAAACGATGAACTTGTCAGAAACTCCTCTCCAAATGATGTGTGGCTTCACACAAGGGAAATACCCGGAGCCCACGTCATCATAAAGGCACAGGGGGAAGTGCCAAGGGAAGTGCTTGAGTTCGCCGCATCACTTGCCGCTGGGTATTCGAGGGCGAGGAATTCTTCAAACGTCCCAGTGGATTACACGCTCGTAAAGTATGTTAGAAAACCGAAGGGTTTCAAACCGGGAATGGTGATATACAAAAACCAGAAAACCCTGGTGGTCAATCCCCAACGGCTCGATTAGATCTCATATCCTCTATCATCTCGACAAAGGCTTTGACTATCTCGGGATCAAACTGTGTTCCGGCGTTTCTCAAAAGCTCGACTATCGCTTGCTCCACACTCATCGGATCCCTGTAAGCCCTTGAGGATGTCATGGCGTCGAAAGCATCTACAACCGCTATTATCCTCGATTCAACCGGAATCTGGTCGCATTTCAACCCCTTCGGATAGCCTTTCCCGTCGCACCTTTCGTGATGGTACAGAACTATGAGAGCGAGATCTGAAAGCGCCCGGCTCTCTTTCAGCATCTCATATCCTTTCACGGGGTGCATCTTTATCTGCTCGTACTCTTCATCGGTCAGTCTTGATGGCTTGTTCAGAAC
>JALVXE010000007.1 GCA_027038385.1 Thermotogaceae bacterium | reverse complement strand
GCCAATCGGCTGGGGGATTCGAAATCACTGCATCGTCTTATTTCTTTATAGTGAACTCATCTATGATTGTGTCTTTGATCGGCTGGAATGCGTCTTCTTTCTTCTTGCTAAGCTGCTTTGCAACGGCTATGACTTTGAATTCAACCTTGTTCTTGTAAACGTCGACCACTATGAAGTGATGAAGCCCGGTGACGACTTTTTGTGTCCCTGGAAGGAACTTGGACCTAACTTTGGTGTAAAGCGGCGCTCCTCCACCACCAGTGGTTATGTAGTGTATTCCATTCACGTAGAATCTTTCGTACATGTGGTAGTGACTGTTGAAGACGGCTGTTACATGGTACTTCTCAAATATCGGTTCCCACCACGTGGCCGTCGGGCTTTCTCCTTCATCTCCGTACTCTATACAGTTGGTCCAGAACGGTTCGTGGTAGATGATGAATATGTACTTGGCGTTCTTATGGGCTTCAAGGTCTCTCTTAACCCATTCGGTTTCGGCTTTCATAAGTTTGATGCTCTTTTGCATGAGGAGAACGTCCGCGTTCTGGATTATGAAGTGCGCATCCCCGTAGTCGAAGGAGTACCAGGCGTGGTTGTAAGGAAGATCGAAAGCCTGGTAGTAGTATATCGAATTGTACTCGTGGTTACCGTGAGCTGTGAAGTACGGATACTCCGCAGCCAGGTTCTTTATGGCCCAGAAGAATCCATTCCAGTCGCTCAGTATTCTTCCATCCATAACGAGGTCTCCACCGTGGATCACAAAAGCCGGGTGGTATTTCATTATCCTATCCGCGACGAGTCTGTGCCTCTTGTTGTAAGTTCTCGTGTCTCCGTAAACGACAAACCTGAAGTGATCCGGATTTGCTTCGAATGTTCTGAAGGTGTACTCTTTGGACTCGACTCCAGCTGTCCTTTCGCTTCCAAGAACCACCTTGTAGGTGTACTGAGTTCCAGGTTTAAGGCCCGTGATTCTCACGTGGTGGAGCTTCGCGACTTTTCCATCGGTGAACGAGCCAACTCCTTCAATCACTACTTTTCCGCTCGATGGAACTATGCTTCTCCAGCTTATCTCAACGAAATCTTTGCCGGCTTTGTTTATGTACGGTCCCCAAACGATCTCGTTCTTGTCGACGAATTTCGCAACGAGCGGTTTTGCAAACATCACCTTTCCAACCGCGAGGGCGTAAGCCGGCTTGACGGTTTCCATTCCTTCCTCATCGATCTTGACGGTGTAGTTTCCGTTGTGAAGGAGAGGAACTTCATACTCACCAGAAGCGTTCGTGTAAGCTACGGAGTAGACTTTTCCGTCCTTGTCGTAAACTTCAACAGGTACTCCAGCCAAGGTGTTTCCTTTATCGTCAACGACATATCCCTTGAGAAGCGTGTAGCTGATTCCTCTCATGTCGAGTATTTCTTTCTGAATAGTGGCTAGGTCTTTCGCTACGAAGAAGAGCCTCTCGTAAGTGACGCTTGAACCGTTATTGAAGTCGACTTTCTTAATCACAGGGTCTGTAAAGATGTAGGATATGTGGATCTTTCTCATCTTCCCAGTGGCTGGATCATACTCAGTCGTGCTGAACCCATATGCGACCCCGTCTCCCTGGGCTCCGAGAAGAAGTGTATCTGCCTTGTTTATAGAGAATCCTCTACCCCAGAGGAACGGCCTTGCGTATCCGAAGAATGCGGCGTCACCGAGCGTGAAGTTTTTGTAGTCCTTTCCAGAGTGGTTCGTGAGCTTCGTGACTATCTTGAGGTAGTTAGCATCAGGGTCAAGGATGTACCAGGAAGTAACCGATATACCCTTTATGTGAGAATGATGCCCGACGACCTTTATAACGGCGGCTTTTCCGTTGGATCCGTCGTTGACTATCTCGATCTTATCTGCGATGAGCTGCTTGGGCCATCCGAAGTACGTATGGAACTCATCCAAAAGGTCGTAATGCGTACCGGCAAGAGCCGCGTCAAGGACGTTTCCACCGGATTTCATATAGCCGTGGTAGTTGTCTTTGTCGCCTATGATTATGGCGATCTTGTCGTTTGCCATCAAATAATCCCCGATCTTTCCAGCAGCGGCTGGTCCACCTATGAGCTCGTCTTTGCTCGTGATCTTCTTGGCAATCGCCGCTCCAAAGATCAGAGTTGACAGAACGGCTACCAAGATAAGAGCGGTTAGAAGTTTCCTCATAAAACAACACCTCCTTGGTTGATGTGGTTTAGATGCCGAACATTACATAATCATATGCATACCCATAGTTTCTAAGGTATATCTTATATCCAAACGACTTCATAAACTCCGCTATTTCAACAGGATCATTCTCAAGATGATATACACATACAGCAAGTTTTGGATGAAATTTTTTAATGGTTTCAACACTGCCTTTGAGAATTTCCATTTCGAAACCTTCAACATCCATTTTTATGTAGTTGATATGCGGGATATCATTTTGCTGGACAAAATCGTCTAGTTTAATTACCTCAATAGAATTAGGATCATCAATGTTTGTAGAATTACTTATTCTTGTTCCACCACCGCTTGAATAAACTTCAGCAAAGAAATTCTCAGATCCCAATCCTTTCTTTATAGGTACTATTTTCTCTTCCATGTTATTTGTTTTAATGTTTTTAATTAAAAACCGATAATTATAAGGATCAGGTTCAAATGCATAGACTTTCCCGTTTTCTAAGAACTGAGAGAAGTACAGTGCTGTGTCTCCAATAAACGCTCCTGCGTCGATTATTATGTCGCTTGGATTTATATCGATGAACTCAGGGTGCTATTGTTTCAATACAAACGTATGATAGATAATCTCATCAGAAATCTCTTTTGGATATATTTCAAAATCAAACTTAATTCGTGACATCTTGTGATGCTGAGTGCTTTCTTCATATGGAAAGATATCTTTTGCTTTTCCATCACCCAATACTGTGGAAGCTATGCGCCTTTGTATAAATTTTTTGAGAACTTTTCGGGATTCCTCATCTTCTAAAGTTTCGAAAAGATTATCCCACAACCCATATCCTACTTTGAAGATCTGGTATATCGTTGCAAAAGTAAAAGTGTTTGTCTTCAATTTTTCCAGATCTCTGATGTAATCCCATCTTGTAATGTGATACCCTATTTTCTCTAATATGCCGTTTATCAATCTCACGATCTTTTGTTTCATACTTGGACGATCTATCAATGGTTTAAAATTATAAGATCTATTTTTGTAGTATTCATATATCCTATCCAATGTCTCCTCAACGGTTTCTCTCGTTATAGACACATCATCTCTCCCTTTCCTTTTTCCGCAAGGTAGTATCATATCACTTTGAAGGTGTTTTCACGAAATTTTGAAAGGAGTGATTTGGTTTGAAGTTCGCAGATGGTCACAGTGATTTCTTGAGCAAGGCGATAGATTCAAAAAGCTGGGAAAACTCGGCGTCTTCTCCAGATAAGCTAAAGAAAGGAAATGTTACTCTTCAGGTTTACGCGGTTTATGTATCAAGCGACCATCAAGCTGCAAAAAGAGCTCTTCGGCAGATCGAACTATTTCACAGGCTTGATGTAAAAAGAGTTTTCAAAAAGGATGATCTTCCAAACGACCTTTCAGAAGAGCCGCATATCTTGCTGGCGCTTGAGGGGCTTCTTCCAATTGATGGATATCCAGAGCTTTTAAGAGTTTTTCACAGACTTGGAGTCAGGATGGCGTCTTTGGTTTGGAGCAGGATAAACTCGTTTGCAGATGGGAGTTTGTTTGACAGAGAGCCAACCGGTAGGGGACTGACTCCGCACGGAAGGGAAGCTCTCAAGATAATGGAAGAGCTCGGCTGGATATTGGATATAAGCCATCTGAACGATGAGGGAGTGAAAGACGCTTTTGAAAACTTCAGTGGAACGATAGTGGCTACGCATTCGTGCGCAAGGGCTCTTTGCGATATGGAAAGAAACTTGCCAGATGAATTCATTCAGGAGGTAGCGAAAAGAGATGGAATAATCGGTCTTAACTACTCGCCAAAGTTTCTGACATGTGAAAACAAGGCAAGTATCGATGATGTTTTAAGACATCTTGAACATTTGGTGAAAGTCGCCGGAGAAGATCACGTCGGGCTCGGTTCGGATTTTGATGGGCTTTCCAGCTACCCAGAAGGTCTTGAGAGCGCTGAGAAGCTCCCTGAGTTTGGAGAGAAGCTCGTAGAGAGATTTGGAGAAGACGTAGCCGAGAAAATAGCTTACAAGAATTGGCTCAGAGTTCTGCGAAGTTCCCTTCCCGAGGAGTGAATTTTTCTGGAAGAATCGCGGTGATGATAAAATGAAAATGTGAGAAATTTCTAAAGGGGAGGGAAAAGCTATGTCAGAAGCTCCTGTTATAAGGGCTCCGAGGGGAACTCAGATCACGGCGAAGAGTTGGCAGACTGAGGCTGCCATGAGAATGCTGATGAACAATCTGGATCCGGAGGTGGCAAAAGATCCGGCTCATCTTATAGTTTATGGAGGAACCGGAAGGGCTGCGAGAAATTGGGAATCGTTCTGGAAGATAATCGAGACACTCAAAGAGCTTGAGATGGACGAGACGCTCCTCGTTCAGAGCGGAAAGCCGGTGGCTGTTTTCAAGACACACGAGTGGGCGCCGAGAGTTTTAATAGCAAACTCGAATTTGGTGCCAAAGTGGGCGGATTGGAAATACTTCAGGGAGCTCGAAGAGAGAGGACTGATAATGTACGGTCAGATGACCGCCGGGAGCTGGATATACATAGGAACCCAGGGAATACTCCAAGGGACTTACGAGACTTTCTACGCGGTTGCAAAGAAGTATTTTGGCGGGACGCTTAAAGGAAAATGGGTACTGACGGCCGGGCTCGGAGAGATGGGAGGAGCACAGCCTCTGGCGGCTACGATGAACGGAGCTTCCATATTGGCTGTTGAAGTTGACAAGAGGATGATAGACAGAAGGCTGAAAACCGGGTACCTTGATACCTGGACGGATGATCTTGACAAGGCGATAGAGATGATAAAGGAAGCCATCAAGAAGGGAGAAGCTATCTCGGTTGGACTTCTTGGAAACGCAGCGGAGGTTCATCCGGAGCTCGTCAGGCGCGGAATAATTCCAGATATCGTTACGGACCAGACAGCGGCTCACGATCCGCTAA
>JALVXE010000006.1 GCA_027038385.1 Thermotogaceae bacterium | reverse complement strand
TTGTGGAAGATGGAAAGTTCGTTGGAAACCTTCAGGGAAGGATACCGAACGTTCCAGATATAGTTGGGCACGTGAAGCTCCCGAAGTTCACGTTGGACGATCTGAAGATCAAAGATCGTGGAAAGAAAATAAGGGTTATAAAGATATACGAGAAGAACTTGATAACCGACGAGCTCGTGGTCGAGCCGACTGTTAAGGATGGATACGTCGTTCCTGATGTTGATAGAGATCTTCTGAAGATTGCGGTATTCGATAGACACACGGGATCTGATTTCACCGTAGGTTTTGTCAACAGGTTCGGCTTGAAAAGAGGAGCACTGGCGGCGAGTATAGGTCACGACTCGCACAACGTCTTCTCGATAGGCACTAACGATGAGGATATAGAGTTCGCAGCCAAGGAAATCCAAAAGATGAACGGTGGGATAGTCCTTGTAGACGACAGAAAAGTGGTTGCGGCGATACCTCTTCCAATAGCAGGTCTTATGTCGAATGAACCGCTTGAAAAGGTTGCAGATATGGTTAGAAGGCTTGATGGAAAGCTCGTTGAGTACGGGACCGACAAAGAGAAGATGATGGGTGTGTTCTTCATACAGCTTTCAGTCATACCCAAGTTGAAGATAACCGATAGGGGAATTGTCGACGTTTCTAACCAGAAATTCGTGGACCTCTTCGTCGATTGATGTATAATTTGCGTGAAAGGAGGTGAGCTCATGAGGGTTAACGGAGTTGGCGGGGCGAAGATGAACAGAGTCCAAGGTGTTGAGGCGGTTCGAAGAAGACCTCAGAATCGGGTTCAGAACAGGATGAGAATCAACGCGGGTGGCAGAAACAGGGTAGAGAGGGTCATAGATAGGATGGCGAGAGCTGGAAACGTTGTGAAGAACAACGCAACCGACAGGATGAAGGTCTTCTACAAGGCCTTGAGAAGATCGATGATCAACTTCATGGGGTGATTGAGTGAAGGTTGTGCTCTTTTTGATAGTTCCCATAGTGGCTTTTTCCACTTATCTAACGGTCGGGATCGATTACGACCTAAGTTGGTTTCCATACATAGGATTTGGTGATCTCTCGGATAGCGGCCGGTTCGAGATGTGTTTTGGTGCGAGAAACATAGAGGACGTTTGGACTGTAAAGATATTCGGAGCATATTCCAGGAACATCTGGAACGGATTTGAGGGGTTCGTCACTTTGGAGAGTTTCTTGACGCCCGGAGGGAATGGGAAACTGGATTCTCTGGAGTACTCCGAGAGGTCGTTCGTCTACGTTGTGGCCGCTGGAATCTCCTATTCATTTGATCTGAGGTTCTTCTATCTCAGCACGTCGGTGGGGGAAAGTTTCGTACTTCCTCTCGGGGCTTCTTCTGATGTGATTCTCACACCGAAGTTATCCATCGGTGTTCGCTGAAGGGCACACTTCTTTCAGCGGGCACAGATCGCATTTTGGGTTTCTCGGAAGACAAATCTTTTTTCCAAATTCCACCATTGATCCGTTTATCGGGCCCCAGAGCTCTTTTGGTAGAATTCTCATCAGCTCCATCTCCGTCTGCTCCGGGATCCTCGTTCTAACCCATCCCAATCTGTTGCTTATCCTGTGAACGTGTGTATCGACCGCTAGAGCGGGTTTTCCAAACGATACATACAGAACTATGTTAGCGGTCTTTCTCCCAACGCCTGGAAGTGATATCAGCTCTTCAAGGGTATCCGGTACTCTTCCGTTGAATCTTTCCAGGATCTCTCTCGAAGTCTCTATGATTCTTCTGGCCTTTTGCCTGAACATTCCAGCTGGTCGGATCAAGTTGTAGAGATCCTCCGGTTTTGCCTTCGCCAGTTTTTCCGGGGTGTCGTATCCAGCTCCGAAGAGCCTTTCGGCCGCTTCATCCGTGTTCTCGTCTCTGCTCCTTTGACTGAGGATAGTTCTTATGAGCACTCTGAACGGATCCGTATCTCCATGAACCCTCGGAAACTTTTCTATTATGAGTTTTGCTTGCTCCTCTACCGTCAAATTATCAACCCCCTGTTTGGATCAACAACCTGGAGCTCGACACCCTCCAGATCTTTCTCGTATTTTTTGAGAAACTTCTCGATCTTTCCTATGTACCTTGTCGATATGTGATAAAGAATTACGTTTTTAACGCCAGATCTCTTTATGGTCTCCACGACTTCCTCTATAGAAGCGTGGTTCTTTATCCTCCTGTCTTTTGAGTTCAAGAACGTACATTCGTGTATCAGAAGCTCCGTTCCCTCAACCTCTTCAGGTTTCAGGGCTAGGGAATCCCCGGAGACGGTCAGAAGTTTCTGATCGTACTCGTAAGTCACCGCATCTTGACCGAGTTTCTTGACGAGTGATGCTATCTCCTTAGGATCCAGATGTTTGTATTCGTCTTTGAGCTTTCTCCTGGTTTCGTATATATGGTACCCGAAGCTCTTTTCACCAGCTGTGTGCTTCGTTTTGAATGGAACGACAAACCTCTTGAAGGATCCGGCCTTTCTCAGAAAAATCCTCTCACTTTCCTCTATCGGATGTATCGTGAAGGAAAACCTCAAGTCCGGGTTGGCCTTCTTTATAAAGCTCAAATACGCTTCTATAGCCCTGTTCCCCTTCGGATAGTAAACTTCAAGGGGTTTCTCTCTATCACCCATAGCGTTGTTCCTCGTGTTTATCACGTTCCAGATCCCGGATATGTGATCGACATGCCCGTGCGTGAGAAATATCTTCTTTATGGCGTAGACTTTGCTCATCATCGTCGTGGCTACACCTTCTCCAGCGTCGAACAGGACTCTTTCGGGAGAGTAGTATATCCATGTTGAAAAGAGCGCTTTTGAGTATATCCAGAGTATCAAGTTTTCTCCTCCTTCCTCGTCGAGGGAGGATTTTAACACAAAAATCCGTTTGAACCTTTTTTCACTTTTTCGGTCATTAATCACCTAGAAAAAGATTTGTTTTATAATTTTGATAGAAGAGAACCTGGAGGGGAGTGAAAATGAGTGGAGTAACTGACGTGTTCTTGGATTTGACATTTTGGATGCCTTATAAGGATTTCATGGATGAGCTCCTCGACAGGATATCGAATTTCATGCTATCTGATGTGTCGGCCATATCCGTTTACAAAAGCGACGGGAAGATGAGCTTCGTATCGTGGAAGGGTTTTGAGGACCTCGGAGGGATTTCTTTCGAGCCGAGAAGGATATCGATAAAGGGAAGTGTGATACGGGAGGACATCTTAGATGGAGTGATCCGGTTTTTTGGAAAGAAGGTAGGTGAGCTTCTCTGGAAACGCGGGCTCAACAGGTCCAAGAGTGTTATGCTCGGTCCTGTTCACTACGATAAAACTCCGTTTGGGATGATACTCCTCGGCTATTCAGATGAGAGGGATATAACCAAAAAGATGCTCAGGGATTTCAGAACTTTTAGGAACTATGCTTCGATGTTCATAACTCTGAAAGAAGTTCAAGAGCGCGAGAGAAATTACCAAAAAGGTGTGATAACCGCTATGACGAATCTCCTCGAGATGAGAGATCCCTACACCCTTGGACATTCCGCAAGGGTAGCCGCGATGTCGGCTAGGCTTGCAAAGCTAATGGGATTTGACAGGGAAAGGGTGGACAAGGTCTATTGGGCTGGAATAGTTCACGATATAGGAAAGATGGGAGTTCCTGAGAGCATACTGCTCAAGAGGGGCAGACTCACCGAGGAGGAGTTCAACGTTGTCAAGATGCATCCGGTTCTCAGTGAAGACGCTCTTCTGAATTTCCCATGGCTTGAAGATCTCAAGACGATTGTTAGGCATCATCACGAGAGGTGGGATGGAAGCGGATACCCAGATGAGTTGAAGGGTGAGGATATCCCACTCGAATCCAGGATAATAACCGTTGTGGATGCATACGATGCTATGACTTCGGATAGATCCTACAGGAAGGCTTTGAGCGTTCAGGAAGCTGAGAGAGAGCTGGTGAGCAACGCTGGGAGTCAGTTTGATCCATACGTGGTGAGGATGTTCTTGAAGCTTTTGAAGAAACAGCCGGGGTGATCCCCGGCTGCCTCATATTTTGAACCTCTTCAGATATTCCGAGAGCTCCTTGACGCTCTCGTTGAGATCTGAGGCCTGATCGCTGACCTTCATCACCGCCTCGGCCGATTCCTTCAGAAGTCCGAATATCCTCTGAGTTTCGTTGTCAACTTCCATCAATTCTCTCGCCATTGCGTCTATAGAACCGCTCACCTCGTTAGCAGCTTCGCTCTGCTCCTTGGAAGTCTCCGCCAAGTCTTCTGTCATCTTGTTGACTCTCTCTATCCTATCTAAAAGTGTCTCAAGCGTTTCAATGCTTTTCTCAGCCAGCTCAACGCTGCTGTCTATGTTCTCAGACAGGCTCTTTCCATCTTCACTTATCGCGTAGGCTTGATCTTTTATCTCACCGAGTATCTTACCGATCTCCTCGGCGGATTTCTGACTCTCCTCGGCGAGCTTCCTTATCTCTTCTGCGACCACAGCGAACCCCTTCCCGGATTCTCCGGCTCTTGCGGCCTCTATGGCCGCGTTGAGCGCGAGTAGGTTTGTCTGTTCCGCTATCCCGCTTATCGTGTTGACTATCTGCGTGATCCTTTCGGAGAGCTCCAGGAGCTTTTCCATCGACTTCACGGTTTGATCCATAGTCGTTTTCACGTTGTTTATGGAGTTGTTCAGCTCGTTTATGTTCTCCTTGGTCTCATCGGACGATTTTTTCATCTCGGAACTTATCCCACTGAGCTCGTCAGCGAAGTCCGCAAGACTTTGAACTCCCGCGTTTATCTCTTCCATACCAGAATTCGCGGACTGAGCAGATTCCGTGACGTCGTTTATCATCCTGCTGACGTTGTCCACCACGGCAGTGGCTTCTTCGGACTTCGCGGCGGTGTCCTCGACCACCTCGGTTAGTGATCTTGAAACCTCTTCCACCTTCGTTCCCATGGCATTTATCTCGCCTATCGTCTCCCTGAGGGTTTCTTTGAGCTTTCTGAAAGATTTCGCCAGGTTCACTATCTCGTCTCTGTTCGGATCCCCTTCTATCTCTGGTATCTCCACCGTTAGATCCCCGCTGTCAAGCCTATCGGAAACCTCAGCCAGGATCCTGAGCGGCTTGGATATTTTCCCAGCGGCGATGTATATG
>JALVXE010000005.1 GCA_027038385.1 Thermotogaceae bacterium | reverse complement strand
GAATATGCCTTTGCAGGACTGAGCACATGTTCTTCGAGAAGGATAGAATTCCGAAGATGAGGAAGATGATAGTTGCCAGGACAAAAGAAGAAAGAGAAAAAGCTCTTGAAGATCTCTTGCCACTTCAGAAGGAAGATTTCAAAGGTCTGTTCAGGGAGATGAAGGGGTATCCAGTTACCATAAGGCTCCTCGATCCACCGCTCCATGAGTTCCTTCCAAACGAGGAGGAACAGATGGAGCAAGTCGCAAAAGACCTTGGAATCTCCGTTGAAGAGCTCAAGGAAGTTGTTGAGACCTTGCACGAGTTCAACCCGATGCTCGGCCACAGGGGTTGTAGGCTCGCCATAACGTACCCAGAGATAGCCGTTATGCAGACCAAGGCGATAATAGGAGCAGCGATCGAGCTCAAGAAAGAGGAAGGAATAGATGTTGAGCCTGAGATAATGATACCGCTCGTTGGGCACGTCAACGAGATAAAGTACCTCAAAGGGATAATAAAGGAAGTGGCCGACAAGATGATAGAAGAGTCTGGAGTGGATCTTAAATACAAGATAGGTACGATGATAGAAGTCCCGAGAGCCGCTGTGACAGCCGACCAAATAGCTCAGGAGGCGGAATTCTTCAGCTTTGGAACGAACGACCTCACTCAGATGACGTTCGCCTTCTCAAGGGACGACATAGGAAAGTTCCTGCCCGAGTACCTCGAGAAAAAGATCCTGCCGTACGATCCGTTCAAGACAATAGATAGAGATGGAGTTGGAGCTCTCGTGAGAATGGCGTCAGAGAAAGGAAAAGCTACAAGAAAAGATCTCAAGGTTGGAGTCTGTGGAGAGCATGGAGGAGATCCGGATTCAATAGAGTTCTTCAACACGATACCGCAGCTTGACTACGTCTCCTGTTCGCCTTACAGGGTCCCGGTTGCAAGACTCGCGGCAGCAAGAGCGCAGGTCCTTCAGAAAAAGTGAAAAAGGGCCCCGAAAGGGGCCTTTATTTTTCAAAGAAACTTCATGAGAAATTTCACGCCGAGGGCGAAGAATATCAGTCCAAGAATCCACTTTATATGCTTTGATGATAGATGGTGATGAGATACATAGGCTCCAAGATATCCACCCACTATCGCCGGAATGGCGGCTGACAGGGTTATGATCCAATTCACAGCACCGAATCCCATGTTGGTCAAGAATCCTATCATTGATGAGAGCGTAACCACGAAAGGTGTTATGTACACAACGAGTTTGGGATCGAGCCCGTACACTATGAGGAGAGGAGATATTATCCCACCGCCACCTACTCCTAGAAATCCTGAAAGAAAACCGGCGAACGATCCAACGAACATGGAAAACGGTAGAGATACGCGTTTCTTGAATCCTTTTCCTTTCTTCGGGATGTACGTCATCACTCCAGCGAAGAACAGAAACGCCGTGAAGACAATCCCGGTGATCTTCGGGTTGGATCTGTGGGAAAAATAAACTCCAACCGGAGAGAGCGCGAACGAAGATACAGCCAGTGGAACGGAAGCTCTCAAGTTCAGGACTTCTTTCTTAAAGTTGTGATACGTCGCTGAGAAAGTAGATATGAAATTCGTAAAGAGTCCCACAGGTCTTGCTGTGCTGAACGGTATTCCCAGAAAGACGAGGATCGGTATCAGAACCACGGCTGAACCCAACCCGCCAAGGGCGAAGATGAAAGACGCTATTAAGGAAGATAGGGCTATGATCGTTATCTGCATTCTTTGTCTCCTTTACTTGGTGCTTTTGTAAGCCTTTTGACCGAGAGACTTTAGTATCAAATTCACCAAATTTGAGGCGTCTTGGGAGGCTACTTTCTTGCTGTACTCGTAGATGAGCATGTCCCTGAACATCTTTTGACCGTCGGTCTCTGGGATCAGGTTCGATTTCGGGATGGAGTTCCACATCTCCTTGAATATCTGATAGAAGAAGTAGGATACGAATTCCTCCGTGGCCTCCCTGAGCGCTTTCTTTCTGTTAACTTTTATAAGATTCTGGTAATCGAGCATCGCGTTTATCTCCACTTCACATCACCACCAAGTTTGCCAACAAGACTCCCGATTTGTGAAGAGTCTGAAGTATTGCTATTATGTCTTGAGGAGTTGCACCGAGCGATTTCAAAGCTGCCACCAGATTCCCAACGGTTGCCTCGTCTTTGTCTATCTTTCCGTTTGACACCGTTATGTTGAAGTTTCCGTAGGAGAGTGTGAAGTCAGCTATCTTGACATCTCCTCCAAAGACGATGGTTCCTGTCCTCTCGTTCACTATCACTCTTGCGGGCATGTCCGGTACGACACTTATGTCTTCAACGATCGCGAGGAAAGATATGAGGTCATCTTTGAAAGCATCTGGGATCTTCACCCTGACCATCGAGGGATCCAGAGCTTTGGCGAGCTTTTCCCCGAATTTGTTGTTTATAGCATCTGCGACCCTTGCCGCAGTCGTTATATCCGGGTTGTTCAAGAGGAGGGTGACGGTGTTTTTCGCATCTGCGAGCTGTGTGGGTATCTCCTCTTCCACTATCGCTCCGCCGGGTATGTATCCGACGACTTTATACCTCTTCTGAAGATTCGAGCTACCTTTGACATCCTCCCCCCCGAGTGTTATCGGCCCCTGTGCGACCGCGTAGACTTTTCCATCGGCACCGTAAAGCGGGGTCTGTATGAGGTACCCACCCGTCAGAGATTTCGCGTCCCCTATGGAAGCCACTACCACATCCAATCTCATTCCTTCTTTGTAGAAGGGCGGAATATCCGCAAATACCATAACTATCGCTGTGTTCTTCGATTTTATGTCCTTGGGATCTATGCTAACACCGAAGCGTGTCGCCATGTTGGCTATGAGCGAGGAGTTTATGGATCCACTGTCTCCCGTTCCGTTCAGCCCTACGACAACCCCGATTCCGAAGAGCTGGTTATCCCTCGCCCCCCTGAACATGGCTATGTCCTTTATCCTAACGCTTATGGAGAAAACCGAGACGCTTATCGCCAACAGAGCTATGAAGATTCTCTTCATGCTATCACCTCACATGAATATCCCCGCGATCATCGATGCGAAGTATGCGAGCCAGGAATCCGGGGCATCCGGAGTTTTCTTGAACACAACCTCGTCCCCTATCCAGATCTCCGCCTCTGCCATGCTCCTCGAATCCACGGTATCATCCGCGTTTATATCCTCAGGCCTGACTTTTCCTTTAACCGTTATCTCTTTCATCTCGCTCCCGACCTTTATCTTCTTGTGTCCGGATATTATCAAGTTGCCGTACTCATCCTTTCCAACGACGACCGAAGCGATCTGTAGGACTATCTTCGCACTCGCTTCGTTCTTCCTGCTGATCTGGGAGTTTACGTTATCAACGGGAAAGTACCTCTTCGGAGAGAGGCCTGTAAAACTCCCTATGATTCCACTTATGAAGTCTATAAACGCACTCACTGGATTTCCGGAGTCGGTTTTGAGCGAGGCTATCGGTATTTCGTAAACCATTACCTTGACTATGTCTCCAACTTCCGATGCCTTCTTCACGGATATGAGCCCATTCTGATGGGACTTTTTCCACAAAGAGATCGGAAATGCGAGAACGACCACCAAGATAAAAGTCAAGACTAGGATTTTCCTCATCTTTCCACCTCCATGACTTTCAAAACGGGTCCTTCTTCCAGCACTCCCATTACTATTTTTCCACTTGAGATGTTCTCAGCCCTAACCACTTCTCCAACGTAAGCATCCTGTAGTGACCTTACCACCGTGGATATATGGAGTCCCGGAAGGGCTATATAGGCCAAAAGGAGCTGTCCTTTAACCACGTCTGGCTTTCTCTTGATACCCTCTTGTACTATCACATCTCCGGGTTTGAACATCCTCATCGCTTTCGAGTAAAAAGCATCGGATGTCGATGCAGGGGTTCCCAGAATCTTGAAAACATCTTTTGTTGCTTCTTCTAGAAAATCCGGTTTTATCACGTCTCCAAACCTCAGGAGTTTCTTTGTTATGAGAACCTTCTTTGGACATTTAACATCCATCATCATGTACAAGTACTTGTCGTCGCTTTTGGCGAGTACGCTGAACTTTCCCATACCGAGATCTTTGTATTCGAAGGTCGGAGTTCCATCGATGGAGCCACTCGTCTGGAGTATCTGAAATGTAGCGTTGTCAAGGCACTCGTTCTCCTCTGTGATCGATGCGAATACAGTGCTCGCGAGGTCTAGAACTTCTTGATCGAGCTCGCTTTTTTGGTTCTCCCTTGAAAGTGACGAAGTCGCGTAGATCGTGATGATGCTCGATTCGAACGATACTTCTAGATCCTTCCTTTTGGCCATGTTCTCCACGTAGGATGCGGACAGAGTGTACGTTCCTTCCGGTACGTACGCGAGCGTTATGGATTTCAAGATCGATGGATCCTCTGTGTAGGTAGCCGATAGATCAAATAAGGTGACCCTTCCAGGGGCCACCTTCACATAAGACGGTATCAGGACTTTAGATAACAACGAGATCGACAGGATGGCCAGAACCACTGAGGTGATCTTGGCCGTTTTCATCACCTCTTCATGGCAGTGAGTGTCCTGAGCATGTCATCAGCAGTCATGATCGTTCTCGAGTTGAGCTCATACGCCCTCTGGGCGGTTATCATTCCAACCATTTCTTTCACGACATCGACGTTCGATTTCTCAAGGTAGTTCTGCCTTATTGCTCCAAAACCGTTCTGTCCTGGTGTCCCTTCAATCGGCGCTCCCGATGCGCCAGTCTGAACGAAGAGGTTATCGCCTATCGCTTTCAAACCCGATGGGTTGACGAACCTGACGAGTGTTATCGTTCCCACCGTCTGGACGGTTCCATCGGGCATCTCAACGGAAACCGTTCCGTCTTCCGATACGTTGATCGCGACGGCGTTGTTCGGTATCGTTATGTTTGGAACGAGGTAGTAACCGTTGGAAGTCACGAGTCTTCCCTGAGAATCCATCTTGAACGCCCCGTCCCTCGTGTAGGCTATCCTTCCATCTGGAAGCTGTATTTGGAAAAACCCATCCCCTGCAATGGCCATGTCCAAGGAGTTTCCGGTGTACTGGAGGTTTCCAAGGGTGAATATTCTCGTCGTTGCTGAAAGTCTCGTTCCAAGACCAACGTACAATCCTGTTGGATGA
>JALVXE010000004.1:1909-5177 GCA_027038385.1 Thermotogaceae bacterium | reverse complement strand
CCTAGATTCGGTATCAATGTGGTGAAATGGTAATTCGCTATCTTCGGACGGGCGTTCGAGAGCCGGGATATCAAAGAACTCTTCCCAACATTCGGGTACCCGACCATTCCGGCGTCTGCCAAAAGCTTTAGCTCAAGGGTGATAGTTCTTCTCTCTCCTTTTTCTCCCCTCTCTGCTATTCTAGGAGCCCTCATCGTCGGACTTTTAAAGTGAGCGTTTCCCCTTCCACCCTTTCCACCCCTTGCCACGCAGACGGTTTTCCACAGCTCATCTAGATCCGCGATAATCTCGCCGGTGTAAGCGTCTTTCACAACCGTGCCAACCGGAACATCTATTATGAGATCTTTTCCGTTCCTTCCATGTTTTTTCTTTCCCATTCCATTCTTTCCATTCTCGGCGTAGTATTTGTCATCTTCGGCAAGGTGCATCAGGGAAGAGAGTTGGGGATTAGCCCTCAAGAAGACGAATCCCCCATCCCCTCCATCTCCACCATCGGGTCCACCTTTGGGGACGTACTTTTCTCTTCTAAAACTAACCGCGCCGTTTCCGCCATCTCCACCTTTAACGGTTATCGTAACCTCGTCCAAAAAATCCACGTTTTCATTGCTCAAAATCCCTTACCTCCCAAAATCTGAAGTATAGCATTTCAATGGAACACATGCTAAAATAAGTATAACCTAATTTATCAAAAAGGAGGTACGATTATGAGCGAACTTTTGGTTGATAGAGAAGAGAAAAAAAGAGTGATGAAGGAGCTTCTTCTCAGAATACACGATGGTGAAGATATCGAAAAGCTTAAGAAGGAGTTCAAAAACATCCTGATGAGAATATCTCCTATAGAGATTCCCATAATAGAGCAGGAGCTCGTAAAAGATGGAGTATCTCCAAAAGAGATCGCAAAACTCTGTGATCTTCATGTTGAGCTTCTCAGGGGAAACATAGAGAAGAACGTCGATCTCTCCGGGATAACTCCCGGTCATCCGCTTCACACACTCCTCAGAGAAAATGAAGCTATCATAAAAGACGCAGAAATGCTCTCGCTTTACGCAGGATCTCTCAAGAGCACGAAAGGCGAGAGCAGAAAACATTTGATAGATGGACTGAAAGACCTTCTCTCCCAAATGAGGATCATAGGGATGACACATTACAACAGAGAGGAAATGCTCATATTCCCTTACATAGAGAGAAGGGGAATAACTGCGGTCCCAACGGTTTTGTGGACAAAACACGACGAGATAAGGGCGAAGATTTCCGGGATGCTGAGACTCTTTTCAAAGATCGACGAGATGGGAGAAGATAAATTCTCTGAACTCTTCTATCAGCATTCATCTGAACTCTCTTCGATGCTCGTTGATATGGTCTACAGGGAGAACAACATATTCTATCCAACTGTAAGGGTACTTTTATCTGACGGCGAATGGCTCGCCGTGAAGATTCAAGAAGGAGAATACGGATATTACAAAGTAAAACCCGGAAACGATTGGAACCCGAATGTAAAACCGATTTATCCGTACGAGGTGGAAGGAAAATTGGATGCGGAGATGATAATAAAACTTCCTCCAGAAGTGAGAAAAGCGATGGAAGAGGAGGATGTATCGCCAGACACGTACGACCTTGTAAGGGAAGGAGATATAGAACTTGAAAATGGGTACCTTATGCCAGAAGAAGTGGACGCGATATTCGAGACTCTTCCAGCTGACGTGACTTTCATAGATTCTGAAGACAGGGTGAAATTCTTCTCAAAAGGTGAGAGGATTTTCCAGAGATCTAAGAACATTCTGGGAAGACCTGTCCAGCTCTGCCATCCACCGAAGAGTGTTCACATAGTCAACGAGATACTCAGAGCTTTTAAGGAAGGTCGGAAAGACAAAGCAGAGTTCTGGATAGATATGAAAGGAAGAAAGATTCTCATACAGTACTTCCCGGTCAGAAATAAAGACGGAAGATACATAGGAACGCTTGAAGTAACCCAGGATATAACAGACATCAAGAAGATAGAAGGAGAGAAGAGACTTTTGGACTGGGAGTGATCATTAGAAATCCGGTTTGGTAGTATGATAGAAAAGAGGGGGTGGGGGAATGAAAAGTAGTAAATCAAGAAAGAGATGGATTACTGATTGGTGGCCGAACAGGTTGAATCTGAAGATATTGAGACAGAACTGTCCAACGCAGAATCCATATGGTGAGGATTTCAATTACATCAAGGAAGTAGAGTCTCTTGACATTGATGCTGTTATCGATGATTTAAAAAGACTCATGAGAAATCCTCAAAGCTGGTGGCCTGCTGACTTTGGGCATTACGGTCCGTTGTTTGTTCGCTTGGCATGGCACAGCTCTGGTAGTTACAGGGTGTACGATGGAAGGGGAGGGGCGAGGAATGGGAGTATCCGGTTCCCTCCGAGGATAAACTGGCCTGACAACATAGGATTGGACAAGGCTATAAAGCTTCTCTGGCCGATAAAGAAGAAATATGGGAGGAAGCTCTCGTGGGCTGATCTGATAATCTTGGCCGGAACGGTGGCACTCGAGGATATGGGTGTGAAAATCTTCGGTTTTTCCCTTGGGAGAGAAGACATATTCGAGGCGGATGAAAGTCCCGACTGGGGTCCTGAAGAAGAGATGCTCACTTCCAAAAGAGGGGAAAAAGAAGATCTCGAGAAACCTTTTGCAGCGACGGAAATGGGACTCATCTATGTGAATCCAGAAGGACCTGGAGGAAATCCCGACCCAGTTGAATCTGCAAAGGAAATTAGAATAGCGTTTGCGCGCATGGGAATGAATGATGAGGAAACAGTTGCTCTGATAGCTGGTGGACACGCTTTTGGCAAGGCTCACGGTGCAGCGAGTGATGAGTATCTTGGACCGGATCCGACATCTTCCCCGGTGGAAAAAATAGGGTTAGGATGGGAATTCAAACATGGAAGTGGAAAAGGTCCAGATGCATTCATTTCTGGTTTTGAACTCACATGGTCTATGACTCCAACGAGGTTTGCCACCTACTATCTCAAGTTTTTGTTCGAGTACGAGTGGGAGTTGACGAAAAGTCCTGCTGGTAAGTACCAATGGGTGGCAAAAAATGCCACTGAAATGTTACCGGATGCTCATGACCCGTACAAAAAGCACAAACCAATGATGCTTACAGCAGATTTAGCTCTCAGATTTGACCCAAAATATGCGGAAATAGCAAAGAGATTTTTGAAGAATCCGGAGGAATTCGAGAGAGCTTTTGCAAGAGCCTGGTTCAAACTGACCCACAGAGATATGGGGC
>JALVXE010000004.1:0-1899 GCA_027038385.1 Thermotogaceae bacterium | reverse complement strand
TTACGGTGGAGAATACGTTCCAAAGGAGACTTTTGTATGGCAGGATCCGCTGCCTGAGAGAGATTTCGAGCTGATTGATGAGAATGATATAAAAAAGCTAAAAGAAGAGATTATGAAGTCTGGTTTAAACATCTCACAGCTCGTTTACACAGCTTGGTCTTCTGCTTCTACTTACAGGAGTTCAGACAGAAGAGGCGGTGCCAACGGGGCGAGGATAAGGCTTGAACCTTTGAACAAATGGGAAGTAAATCACCCTGATGATCTTTCAAATATCATAGCCATTTATGAAAAGATTCAGAAAGATTTCAACGGAGAGCAGGAGAAAAAAAGGAGTAAAAAACGGATATCTGTTGCAGATCTAATAATCCTAGGAGGGAATATAGCTATAGAAGCCGCTGCTAAAAAAGCAGGATTTGACGTGGAAGTTCCATTTTTCCCTGGAAGGGTAGATGCAACTCAAGATCAGATTGAAGTGGATTTTTACAAAGCGATAGAGCCATTTGCAGAAGGATTCAGAAACTACTTCAAGTGGCCTGATAGAATAGATGAAGATGATATTTACAGTACTCCAGAATACTTTTTGGTAGATAAGGCACAACTTTTGACACTGACAGTTCCAGAAATGGTCGTTTTGATAGGAGGATTGAGAGTGCTCGGGGCTGTTTACAGGTACTCCAAAAATGGAGTTCTAACAGATAGACCGGGTACGCTTACGAACGATTTCTTTGCGAACCTTCTAAGTATGGATATTGAATGGAAACCAGCGGATAAGAATCGGTATTTGTTTAAAGGATTCGATAGAAAGACGGGAGAAGAAAAGTGGAGTGCTACGAGAGTTGATCTCATATTCGGGCACCATGATGAACTGAGAGCGGTGTCAGAAGTCTATGCGAGTGATGACGCAAAAGAAAAATTCGTCGTTGACTTCGTAAAAGCCTGGAATAAGGTGATGAATCTTGATAAGTGTAACATATGAAAAACCCGGGGATTTCCCCCGGTTTTCTTCACGCTTCCTCCGCAACTTCCTCTTTTTCCCCTAATTCTTCCTCAACTCCGTAAGGTATTCCTTCTCTTCCTTCAAGATACGCATCGGCTATCTTTGCAGTGATGAGCTTTATCGATTTTATTGCATCGTCGTTTGAAGGTATGACGTAGTCTATTAGATCTGGATCGGAGTTCGTATCTACCATGGCGACTATCGGAATGCCAAGCTTGTTCGCCTCGGCGACTGCTATTTTCTCCTTTCTCGGATCAACGACGTAGAGCACATCAGGCATCCTGTCCATTCTGACTATTCTTCCGTCATCGTAGAACTTCACAAGACCTCCAAGGTTTTTCTTAAGCTTCTCGTATATTCTTCTGAGTCTGCTCTGCTCTTTCTTCGGAATTCTTTCAAAATCCTCTTTACCTTCACCTTCTATGAGTTCTCTGAGTTCTATAAGCTTGTCGACTCTCTTGTTGATGGTCTTGAAGTTCGTGAGGAGTCCACCGAGCCATCTGTTGTTGACGTAGAACGCTCCACATCTCTGAGCCTCTTCTTTAATGATGTTTTGAGCCTGCTTTTTCGTCCCCACCATCAGCATTATCGCACCTTCTGACGCCTTTGCCTTCACAAAATCGTAAGCCTCATCCAAGAGCTTGAGCGTTTTCTGTAAGTCGATGATGTATATACCTTTCCTCGCGGCGTATATGTACGGCTTCATCTTCGGATTCCATCTTCTAGTCCTATGTCCAAAGTGAACCCCTGCCTCGAGGAGCTGTTTCATGGTGACTACCGGCACAACACAACACCTCCGTTTTGGTTTTTTCTTCCCCTCCCTTCTTCCCCCGCTACCGACCCTTTCAGGCACCGAGGGCGGAGTCCAGGAGGGTGACTTATCGGGTTGCATTGTACCAGAT
>JALVXE010000003.1 GCA_027038385.1 Thermotogaceae bacterium | reverse complement strand
TCCCACAACGATGACTTCATCTGTTGAGGATTTTGGTGGCTCGACCGTTGAAAAGGTCCAAGTGTCGCCCTCTGAAACGTTTCCGTACGGATCTTTCGCGACGACCTTCCAGCTGTAGTTCCCGTAGGAATCCAAATGGGCGGTGAGCGTCGTACCTGTCGTTTCCCCAACGGGCTTTAGATCCCTCTGCCTCAGGTAAACGGTGTACGTAACGAGATCACCGTCCGGATCTCCACCTTTCCAGGAGAGTGTGACATCGAGCGGAACTCCTTTCTCCCCGTCATTTGGATAGAGAACATTTGGTTTGAAAGGCGGCTGGTTGTAATTGGAACATCCAGATAAGATAAAAATCAACACAACAGGTATCAAGGCGACAAGCGCTTTCCATCGCATTCAACCCATCCCCCTCCGTAGATTATTTCATTGCATCTCATCGATCCATCCCAGCTCATGTCGATTCCATGCTTTGTGACCTTCAAATACTCCACTTTCCCGTCTTTTGAAAAAAACACATCCCCTCCAATGCAATTTCCGACGTGCTTTAAGTAGAACAGCTTGAAATCCCTCCACCCTTTCACAACACACCCTTTGCCCGACAGGTATGGCTCTGAGTAGATCACGGCAAGTTCCAACCCCTTCAGATCCAGACCCATTCTCGACTTTCCACATTCACCAAGGTTAAGCCTCCTGAACTCCCTGAAATCCCTCCCGATGAAGGATACGTGGCACTTTCTCCTTCCATTTTCCAAGTCCCACCAAGCTATTGCCACAGCTCCTCCATCGGCTGAAAAATCATCCACACCTCCAACGTTTTTTGAGAGGTAAAGCACTATCTTGGAGTTCTCGTCGTAGAAGATGTAAGCCGGTCTTGTATTGATCGTAGCCACCTTGAAGTACCAGTTCCAAAAAAGAACAGGCTGCAGAAGAATTGCAATGCTCATATTTTCTCTATCACTCCGTAGAGCACTCCACTCTTTTTGCTTCCCATGACCTTATCAACCTTTATCCTCTCAAACAGGGAATCCTTCTCGTTGGCTTTCAAGACCACCCGTTTTTTCGCTATTCTCAGCATATGCTTTACATCATCCTCGTTTACCGTATCGTAAGACGCGAACGGTCTCAACGGGTTCATGGACGAAGACTCGTACTTCGGGTTCTCAAACATCGGATCACAGTAAACAATATCGTAGGAATCGTCCTCAGCTTTCCTTATGAACTCTTTCATATCTGCGTGAATTAGAACAATTCTCTTCATGGCCTCACCAATCCACTTCACCTTGGGCTTGTACCTCCTCATGCCGTCGCTGACCACGGTGTATATGTGAACCGATTTCTCTATTCCCACGACCTTTCCCCTTGGAAGAAAAGCCGCGATCAGTATCGCCTCTGTACCGAGTCCAAACGTCGTGTCGAGAACGGTTTCATCTCCATTCAAATTAAGAGCTTCTGTCAGGTAATCTCTTCCACCATTCTGCATGTTCCTCATCCTTATCTTGGAAACTGATGGATGAAAGAAAAGCTCTCCACCATTCCATCTTATCACTATCCTTCCATCAGATTCGATGACGTAGTAGAAATCCACTCTCCCTTTTTTTCTGTAATCTGAGAGGTGCCTTCTGTTGACGTACTTTGCATTCAATCTCTCTGCGAGATCTCTCGCCAGTTTTATTTGTTCACGGCTCGGTTTGTGGGAAGTCGTCACCACGAACCTTTCCATTTTTTTTCATCTCCTGCAATCTTTTCTCCAGGTTTCTCAAATTCGTGTACTCTTTCTGGAGATTTTCGTAGGTCTTCTTGAGGTTCTCGTTTTCAGCCTTCAGCTTGTAATAATTGTACAAGTTGACAGTAACGAGAAAAACGAAGAAGAATATCATCAGAAATATCGCGAATCTGTAGATCCTCATTTCAAACCCGTCCTCGCTATTCCTCTTATGAAGTGTTTCTGTGCGAAGAGGAAGAGTATTATAACCGGGAGAACGGAGAAAGTCGCCGCCGCCATGAGCTGGTTATATATATCACCAGCCTCTCCCCTGAAGGTGTACAGCCCGACGGGAAGCGTTCTGTATTTCGGATCGTTCGTGACTATGAGCACCCACAAAAAGGCGTTCCAGCTCCCGACGAATTTCAAAAGGGCTCCGGTTATTATCACGGGCTTTGAAAGCGGAACGGCTATCCACCACAGATACCTCCAGTTCGAGCAGCCATCTATCTTCGCGGCATCGTACAGCTCTCTTGGGAGGGTCAAGAAGTACTGCCTTATGAGGAATATCGCGAAAACTGAGACTATCCATGGGATTATCAGCGCGTAGTAGGTGTCTATCCATCCGAACTTGGATACAGTTATGTAGTTTGGAACCAAAAGAACTTCCCCTGGGACCATCATCGTCGCAACGAATATACCGAAGAGCAGATCTCTACCTTTGAACCTCAGTATAGAGAACGCGAAAGCCGCCATCGAGGCCAATATAACTTCCAAGATAGTCGTTGCCGTTGCCACGAATATCGTGTTCAAATAGTACCTTCCAAAAGGCGCGGCATGCCAAGCATCCGCATAGTTCTGAAAGATGTTCGCCATCACTTCTTTGAAGTTGAAGAACACCGCAGCCTTGTAATTCTCATCCCTGAAGTAGACCCCCGGAATGTCCTTGTCGAAGACTATCTCTATGACTTCCCAGTACTTCTCCTTGTCGTACTTCACACGGACTTCCTTGACTATGGGAGGGGCCTTCAAAATCCTGAGCTCACTCATGGAATTGGCGTATATATCTCTGAGGACCGATATGGCCATCGTTTCGTCTATCAGCCTCTTTATGAACCTTCCAGCCTCCACACCCCTTGGAATCAGTCGCTCCAGCTTCGAAAGCTGGGTTTTGAGAAGGAGAGAATCCGGGAGCATCGACATGAGTTTTTCCTTGACCTCATCGATAGAATCGGAATCAGATATCGTCTTCTCCAGATCTTCTCCGCTCTCCGTCAGAACATTCATTATGGAGGATATCGTGTTCCTCAGATCAGAGACCCTTTGATAAACGAGGTCCTCTTCCACCCCGTGCTCCTTCAAAAACTCCGCGAGGTTTTTGTCAAGGAGTCCAGAAAAGTTCTGAGTGAAATTGTCATAGCCCTGCTTCTCTATCTCCCTGATCCTGTTGAGATAAGGTTTCAAGATAGGGCTGCTTTTGAGCCTTTCGTTCAAAAGCTTTATCCTGTAATCTTTTGGCGTAAATCTAGCGACTATCTCTCTACCTTCAAGTTTATACTTTTGGACACTTTCGTAATCTTTCACGACCTCGTCGTGTATCTCCAGCCTCTTCTCCAGCTTCTCGATCGGACTAATCACTTTGAGCCTCACTATCTTTATGATCCTCTTGGCAAACGGATCGGAGACATCCGGAAGTTTCACATTGAATGATGCTCTAAGCAGCTTCGCTATTTCCATTATCTCTCCATAAGACAAGGTCTCCCTGGAGCCCTTCATGTAGATCTTAAGCTTCTCGGACGCGAGGATGAAATTTCCCTTGAGGTTTTTCAAGAAATCCTCTACTTTCCTCCTATCCTCCTCGTTTTTAACCCTCCTAGCCAGGAGAATGAGCCCTCTGTTGTTTTTCTCTATCAAGTTCGAATACCTGTTCAGGTTCGCCATCACCTTTGGAACGAAGTTCAACCTGTTGAACTCAGCTATCGACTGTGTGAAGTAATCGTTGAAGAAGTCCTCCATCTTGTCGTAATTCGAGAGTCTCACCGTGTTGAAGCCCATCTGCCTCATAGAGCTCGACAGGGATTTTATCCTGTTTATCAAATCTTTCGTTCTCTCGTCAATCGGCATTGTCTTAGCATATCTCGGGTTTCCTTCGATCAAAAGGTGAAGTTCCCCTCTGTAGAAAAGGTCGTCATCCACGTTCAACGTGAAGACGTTATCTCCCCTCTTTATTGCTACGGAGGCAAGCGCCTCTCTGAGGCTCCCCTCAGAGGATCCACTCTCCGCCACCGCATCAAATCCCCCTCTGACTTTAACGAGCCTCTTGGAGAAGAAGTTCTTACTACCCCATTGCGGTGGCCATTTGTCGACCTCACTCGGCAGTTTGAAAGACGTGGATATCATCCAAGCGAACGGAACGAGCATAACTATCGCGCCTATCGAAAGGAGGATGTAAACCATCACTTCTTTTAAACCCCTCACGATCTTTCACCCCGCTCTATGACTCCACTCATGAGCACCCTCTCCCCATCGTAAAAGACTGCTATCTGGCCTGGCGTAACCGCGAAAACTCTCCTGTCAAACTTCACCACCGCAAAGTTTCCTTCTATCCTCACAGATGCGCTAACAGCGTCGAAATTGCTCCTTATCTTCACCTCAGATTTGAAGCTCTCTTTCACGTCGTCGAGAAAGTTCAAACTCCCGACGATCATCATATCGTACATCACATCCTCTTTTTCTCCAAGAAAAACGACGTTCCTTTTTGGATTCACTCCGACAACGTAAACACGTTTTCCGATCGATAAGCCGAGCTTCCGTCTTTGCCCTATCGTGTAGAACGCGTATCCGTCATGCTTTCCAACAACCTTTCCATTCATCACGAAATTCCCCGGTCCCGGATCCAGTCCTTTCCCCTTTAGAAAACTCTTCAAATCCTCCTTCAAAAAGCAGACGTCTTGAGACTCTCCATCGAACTCTAATCCGAGCTCTCTAGCCAATTTCAAAACTTCAGCTTTTCTCATATCACCTAGTGGAAGCAATATCTTCTTCAAATACCTCTTTTTCAGAGACGAGAGAAAATATGATTGATCTTTAGAATCGTCCACAGCCTTGAAGAGTTTTCCATCTACGACCCTAGCGTAGTGGCCGCTCGCAACCAAATCTGCTCCCAATTCCATCGCCTTTTCAAAGAGGATTCCAAATTTCATCAACCTGTTACAAAAGTAGCACGGATTCGGAGTTCTTCCCGCTCTGTACTCTTTCACGAAGTAATCTATTATCTCCTCCTCGAACTTTCTTCTAACGTCCACGATTTCAATGTCTATTCCAAGCTTTTTCGAAACCTCGAAAACCCTATCATCCGGCCTGTCCAAATGTATCATATGAACTCCGAAAACATCGTACCCTTCATCTTTGAGAACGTGAGCTGCAACCGTGCTGTCGACTCCACCGCTCATCAACAGTGCGACTCTCATCCAAGCCCCCCGAGACGGATTTTAACAGATCGTATATAAT
>JALVXE010000002.1:4622-5276 GCA_027038385.1 Thermotogaceae bacterium | reverse complement strand
TCCAGCTTACGGCTTTGAGAACTTGAACGACGGATATCACAAAAAGAAAATGAAAGATTGGCTGAAGGAAGTGATCAAGGAGAAAGCCGATCACACGTTCATCGTAACGCACGTTCCGATGTTCTCCATAAAGGGAGAGAAAAGGTACAAAAACGCGAGCAGGGAGTTCATGAAGACGATCAGTGGAGCCGATGCTTACTTCGCAGCGCATAGACATTTCATATACGAATCATCGAGCGGGAGAACGAGACTTTTCATAATAGGCGGTGGTGGTGCAACGATAGACAGGGAGGCATATGCCAACGGGCCGGAGGGGATATACGCTTATCTGATCGTTAGCGTGAGCGGAGAAATCGGTTATAACTTTGTCGTCCCGTTCTCCATAGATGTCGTCAAGGATGAAAAAAACGTATACGTGATAAACCGAACGCTTCATTCGATACTATTCAGGGGAGTTGAGATAGACTCAATGCCGAAAGCTTCCTTCGTTTTGAAAGAAGGCCGTATTAGATTCACCAAAGTGAAGGTGAGAAGAGAAAATGGAAAGATGTACGCCACGGTTGTCGTTCCGGCGAAATCGGTCGTTCTCATAAAGGAGAGTGGTTCTGATGAATAAAGTCGTTCCGACCAAGGGAAATCTGATAAGACTCAAAG
>JALVXE010000002.1:0-4612 GCA_027038385.1 Thermotogaceae bacterium | reverse complement strand
AGCTCAGGTTGTCCGAAAGTGGGCATTCCCTTTTGGAGAAAAAGCGAAACGTGCTGATGAAAGAGCTTCTGTCGATCGTCGATGAGGCGAGAAAGCTCCAAGATGAGATACTGGATGTCTTTGAAAAGGCCTACAAATCCTTGCAACTTGCGAATCTCGATCTCGGGATGGAGTACATGGACGAAATCAGCAGGGCCGTTCCGGAATACGATGGCCTGTCTATAAGAATGAGAAGTGTCATGGGAGTCGAGGTCCCGGAGGTCATTGCTCAGGAATTTCCGAAGGATATCCCTTACGGTATATACAGGTCGAATTCCGCTCTCGATAAAACCTACCTTTCCTTTGTAAACGTTCTCAAACTGATAACGAGAGCCGTCTGGATTGAAAACACCGCCTATAGGCTCGCCTACGAGGTGAGAAAGACGAGAAAAAGGGTTAACGCACTTGAAAACGTCGTCATACCACAGCTCAAAGAAAACATAAAGTTCATACAGGATGTCCTTGAAGAGCTCGAAAGGGAAGAACTCGTGAAGATAAAGAAAGCAAAGCAGAAGTATGGAGAATAAACCAAAGCTTTCATTCTAATTACGATTAACTCCTCTTGATATAGACAACCAGGGTGATCAACTTGAAGAGACTCCCTATAGGAGTTAGCAACTTGCAGGGGATTATTACTTCAGGGTATGATAGCCATACACGTTGAAAATCCCGCCCTTGTGGGCGGGATTTTGTTTGCCTTTCTATCAGACCGCTGGGTTTTCTGGAACCTTGAGGGTTTCGTTCTTCTTGAGGAGCTCCTCAGGAACAGGTCTTTTGAGATCTGTTCCGATGTAGTCAAGCAAGTAGTTCTTGACCACGGTGTCCCAGTATTCCTTGGTTATGTAGTAGATCTTTGCTCCACCGAGTTCGTGTTGATAATCCGGCCACGGGTAGGAGGGCTGTGCCATTCCTATTCCCCATCTCTTGAACCCGTTGTAGCTCTCGTAAGTTGCCCACCATTCTTTGTTCCCAAGAACGTCAAAAGCGTACTGGGCTTTGGCGTAGTACATTATGGCTCCGATCTTGAACCCCCTCTTGAACGCCATAGTGTGGAGTGATATGTTTATGTCCTTGTTCATGAGCCTTCCATTGGCAAATCCAACGAGTTCCCCATCGATGAGTCCAACGAGCGTGTAAGGATCCTTGAGCCTGTTTCTGTACCATCCAAGAAGCTCTGCCAACACCCTTGCACTGACTATGTCGTAGAAGTCGTGATCTATGTCCAGGAATTTCTTGATGAACTCGATTAGAAGGGGAGCTTCTTCCTTCTTGGCCTCCCTTATAACCAAAGTGTGGGTTTCTCCTTCTCTGTTTTTGACCTCTATGTACGCCGGTTCAAACGGCGGTTTGGGCATCTCCGGTGGAGCGAGGAGAGCCTCGATCTCTTCGATGCTGAAAACTACCTTGTCATAACTGGACTTTTCTGGTGGTTGTCTCTTCACTACAAATCCCCCCTCAGTCTTCTAATATTTCAAAGGCGGCGACCCTGGCCATCGCCGATTCTCCATCAACGAGTTTCCATGGGAATATTCCTATCCACATCCTCCTGTTGAGAACTTTCTCTATCTCTCCACCGAGGTTCTCCGCATGTATTATTCCATGCGGGAACAGATAGGTGTGCATGAGCTGATACGTCTCGTCGGTGAAGTATTCATCAAGTGGTTTTCCGTATTTCTCTCTGAAGTGCTTATCGGCAAGCTTTGCCACGTCGGGTCTTATCTCCCTGAGAACGGTGTTCATCGGGTGATCTGCCGATCCACAATCAACACCTATCCACTTTATTTTCATGTCCTTCACCCAGTCAGCGAACTCCTGGTCCGGCCCCGGGTGGTAGAAGTAATACCTGACTTCATCAGCCGTAGGTTGATACCAAGCGTATTTGCTGTAGCCGGTGTATATGATAAGTATGTCGCCTTCCTTTATCTCGATGTTGTTCTCCTTGGCAACCTTAAGGAAGTGCTCCGGCTTGTAAATATCGAAGTCCCCTACTTCTTTGCTTATGTCGATTATTACGCCTTCACCGAAGAGATATCCATCAAGCGGAAGAGAAGCTATATCCCTTCCATGGCTGACGAAATGTCTCTCGCCATCAAGATGCGTTCCGTTGTGAAAGCTCGTCTGGACTATCTGCCCGTTGACTCTGTTAGTCGAGAGTCTCTTGAAATACCAAAGCTTCACCGGTTCGTAAGTCGGCCATGGTGGTGTTGAAATCCCTACAGGTTGCGTCAGATCGTAAACCTTAATCCTCATGTGCACCCCTCCTTCAAGAGTATTTTTCTACAAATCTTTCAAGAGCATCGACAAAGATGTTCATCGGCGGATAAGTGAGGCCTGCACCAACCTGTCCCACACCCGGCTCCTTGTGGGCTATTCCCGTGTTTATCCTCGGGAGTATTCCCTTCTCGACGACCTTGACTATGTTTATCCCGGTCGGAGTTCCTCTGAAGTTGAGGAACGGTATCTTGTAAGTGTCGTTTTCCGCGTCGGTTATTTCGTACATCTTCTTCGTAGTCTCTATCGCTTCGTCGACACTTCCACCAACGAATTTGACTATCGCCGGAGCTGCCGCCATCGCGAATCCACCTATACCACCGGTTTCGGTGATGGTGCTATCTCCAATATCCAGGTTCGCATCCTCCGGAGTGAATCCCGGGAACAAGAGTCCATCGACCATCTGAGCAGGTCCGACGAACCATTCACCCGGGAGTCCAGCAACCCTTATTCCGAAATCAGTTCCGTTTCTAGCCATAACCGTCACTATCGTGCTTCCTTCAATTCCCTCCACCGGCAGGACCGTTGCCTTCATAGCCGGCATGGAGAGGTTGAGGAAGAAATGATCATTGGAATGAATGAATTCAAGAACTTTCTTTTTGTCCTTGTTCGAGAACGACGTCTCTATTATGGCAGGCGCTATTTCTCTGAAGAAAAGCGATGTAGCGGCTCTGTTTCTGTTGTGACATTCGTCTCCCATCTGAAGAGCCTGCGCGATTATGTTCTTGAGGTTTATCTCACCTTTTATTTCGATGGCTTCTTTCAAAACCGGATAGAGGACCTCCTCCATCCATTTGAGTCTATCTATGACTTCCTGGCTGTAAGCCCCATACCTCAAAACTTTTCCAAGGCCTTCGTTCATCGTGCAGTAAGCTTTGACTCCATAGGTTTTGTTCTCGATTATGAATACCGGCATCGAGTAAGTCGCGACTCCGGCCATCGGTCCGACACCATCGTGATGGTGCCACGGATCGAACTCTATCTCTCCGCTCTCAACAAGCTCAATAGCTTCTTTCTCGTTTTTCGCCATTCCCTCGTATATGAGCCCACCTATGACTGCACCTCTGAGAGGACCGCTCATCCTTTCCCACTCTATCGGAGGTCCGGCGTGGAGTATGAGATTTTTCTTCATCCCGGGCACAACGTCTTTTGCTTGGGCCATACCGACGAGTGTCGGCTGGGCGGACATCATCATCTCGATAACTTTCTTGTTCGCAGCTTCTACATCGACCTTAACGTTTTTCAGCTTTTCAAGTAGCTCCAAGCTCCTCTTTCCACCGAGAGGCGGTTTCCAGTCAACATGAACTACTTCAACACCTTGGCTTTTGAGATCTTCGTAAAAACCCTTGAGTCCTATGTTGATGACCTTTATCGTCTTCTTCTTGAAAAGATCTCTCATGATCTCAACCCCTTCCAAACCTCGAGTGCGAATTTCACGGCTGTCGCGTTGCTCGGAAAGACCACTACTCCCGCGTCCTCGAGGGTCTTCCACTGCTTGTCGTATCCCTGCGGGTCGTCTTTAGTTCCAAGTATATTCGCAACCACTAATTTGTACTTTCCATATCTCTTTCTTGCTTCGTTTACAGCTTCCGCTATTTCGGAAGCTGGATCCATGTGAGAGCCGTACCCAAGAACGACATCCAGTATTATTATCGCGACTTCTGGATCCATGTACTCTTTTATGAGCCTTTCCTTTCTCATAGTGAAATCTATCATCGGGTGCGGTCTTCCCCTGGTGAACTCATCCTCTCCCATATCGACTACCGTGTTCTCCTTGCTTTCGTTGATGTTCTCAAGCTTACACTTCTCATCTATCGGGGATGGTGACCATATACACCCCATCTCTTTCGAGAATAGCACCATCGCCTCATCAGCGAGAGTTCCACCAGAGTAAAGGCCTCTTATGTACTTTCCTTCTTCGATCTTCTCGAGCTGCTCTTTCACCATCGCCTCAAGATCTCTTCCGCCGGCTATCTCGTAGTAGCTGTACTCGTCCTTATCTATCTCTTTTCCTTGGGCCAGAAGAACCGCCTTTATAGCCGTCTCTTCGAGCGTCTTTCCAACGACCAAATCTTCATCCTTGACTTCTCCCCTTATGAAGTGAACAACCGCTTTCTTTCCTGACTCTTTAACGAGTTTAACGGCTTTCTCCACGACTTCCGGAGCTGGCGGCTTGGATATCAGGACTATGACTTCTGTCTCGTCATCTTCCGCAAGCCATCTGATCCCTTCAAGGAACATAAGTCCCCCAACGTCTTTCTTGACGTCCCTCCCACCGGTTCCTATGAGCTGGGATATACCC
>JALVXE010000001.1:4746-5304 GCA_027038385.1 Thermotogaceae bacterium | reverse complement strand
ATCACTGAAACGGATATAATGAAAGCGTCGATACCAAGCTACTTTTTGCTCTTACAATCCGCGTCGTTCCTCCCTGACACGGATCAGTTCATGAAGAACATATCGAGGATAAAGGATCACAAAGTCAGTGAATACATGAGCAAGCCACCTATAGTTGTCAAGGCTGATTCGCCTCTGATATACGCCGCTGATCTTATGATAAGGCACAACATAAAGACCATACCGGTTGTTGATGACGAGAACAGGTTGATCGGAGTCGTCACGAAAATGGGAATACTCAAGGCGGCTCTCGAGGGTGAACTCAAGTGAAAGTCGCAATAGTGACATTCGGCTGTAAGATAAACCAATACGAGAGTGAGTACATGGCTGAGAGGCTAGAAAGGGCAGGTCATCTGGTGGTCCCACCGCAGTTTAGGGCAGACGTTTATGTGATAAATTCCTGTGCGGTCACCAAAACTGCAGAGAGGAAAGTTCAGAACAGAATAAGAAGGATAAAAAGAGATAATCCATTTGCCAAAGTTGTGGTCGTTGGGTGCTATCCACAGCTCGATCCGGAGG
>JALVXE010000001.1:0-4736 GCA_027038385.1 Thermotogaceae bacterium | reverse complement strand
TACGGGGCAGATCTCTCTTTGGGGAACAAGGAGAAGAAAGAGATAGAGAAATACATAGATTTATTGGGATCATTTGTAAAGAAGGCCTACTGGATTGACGATTCGATCTCTGAGATGGTTGAAAGCGGATATTCAAATATGAAGAGGGCTTATGTGAAGGTTGAGGATGGATGTGACAGGGCCTGCACCTACTGCGCCATAAGATTTGCAAGAGGAAGCAAGATAAGAAGTAAACCCATAGAGCTTGTTAAGGAAGAGGTAAAAAGACTCCTTGAAAAGGGATACCTTGAGATCGTCATAACTGGGATAAACCTAGGAAGGTACGGAATTGACACGGGAGAAAGGCTTTACGATCTGGTTAAAACGCTCGACGGTCTTGAAGGGGATTTCAGGATTAGACTGTCTTCGATGAATCCAGAGGATGTTGACGGTAAAGTTCTTGAAATGTTCAAAAGTTTTGACAGGCTTGTAAACCACCTTCACCTATCGGTCCAAAGCGGTTCGAACAGGATACTCGAAAGGATGGGAAGGGGTTACACGGTAGAGGATTATCTAAAGGTGGTTGAGAACCTTAGAAAAATAGACCCGGTCTTCTCGATAACGACAGATATCATAGTGGGATTTCCGGGTGAGACAGAGATCGATTTCAACCAAACCATGAAGTTAGTGGAAGATGTTGTATTCAGCAGGGTTCACATCTTCCGGTTTTCATCTAGAAAGGGAACTATCGCTGCAAAGATGGACGGAAGGATCCCCGGAGATTTGAAAAAACGCAGGGCGAGTGAACTGGAGAACATTTCAAAGAAAGTCTCAGAAGACTACAGAAGATCACTTCTTGGGAAAAAGTTGAGAGTTTTGATAGAGAAAACCGAGAACGGAATATCGTTTGGACACGATGAGTACTATATCCTGCATGAATTCAGTGGAGGGGAGGAAGGAAATATAGAAGAAGTGATTGCTCTGTCCATCACCGAGGAAGGGGTGGTGTCGAAGATTGCCGATCGTTGTAAACGGAAAGCGATATGACAAGGAGCCGTGTTTCAAACCCTTTGAACCGGTGGTGTATGAAACCGTCAGGACGTACTGCAGAAAGCTCTTCATGCTCGAAGAGCACCATAAAAGGCTTTTGAATTCCGCAAGGCTGGTTGGAATAAAGAAGGTTCCAAAGCTTAGCGATTTGAGAAAGCTCCTTGAGGAACTGATGAGCGATATCGATGGAGAGGTCTACTATAAGATATACCTCAGGCCAAACGGAGACATGCTCGTTGAGTATCAAAAAGCTCCAGAAGACTTGGTTTTTGCCGATCTGGGATTTTCTGGCTTTAGAAAATCCGGCGTGATACCGTCCCAGTTGAAGGTTGTCGGCAGGACAGACGTTCTTCTGGCAAGGGTTCACAAGAAAACTTATGATATCCTGATGCTCAGTCCAGAGGGATTTCTGGCAGAGGGATCATTTTCGAATGTATTCTTGGTTAAAGGAGAATCCATAGTAACCCCTTCTCTGGATACTGGAATACTCAGCGGTATAACCAGAGAAGTTGTGATAAGAGTTGCGAAAGACAATGGGTTCGATGTGTCTGAGAGAAAGGTATTTCCTTGGGAAATATTTGAATCTGAAGAGATCTTCATAACACACACTAGTAGAGGGATAGTACCTGTAAAAAGAATTGAATCCTCTGAATTCAAAGCTCCTGGAAGAGTCACGAAAAAGCTTCTGGAAGCGTTCAAAAGCTTCGTGATGAAAGGTTGTTAAAACTCCCCTGTGGTTTTGGACTGGCCCCTATGGCTGGCTATACGAACCTTCCATTTAGGAGAATAGCCTATGATTACGGAGCCTGCTTTGCGTACACCGAGATGATAGCCGCCCAGAGTGTTTTTAAGGCCCGACAAAAAGTTTCAGAAATGCTTCCGTCACCAAAGGAGCCTTTCACAGGAATACAGATCTACGGATTCAGTCCTGAGTACATTCTGAAGGCTGCTGAGAGACTTCAAACGTTTGGAAAGTTCATCGATGTAAACGCCGGGTGTCCTGTCAAAAAGGTTGTTAAGAAAGGAATGGGTGGAGCCCTTCTCAAGGATCTGGATAGACTTTTTGAAATCGTGAGGATTCTGAAAGAGAACCTCTCAGTTCCAGTAACCGTGAAAACTCGAATCGGATGGGAAAAGAACGAAGTTGAGAGGATTTATGGCGGCCTGGTGAATTCCGGAGTCGATATGGTGGTGTTTCACACGCGAACGGTAAAACAGATGTTCAAAGGGAAGGCCGATTGGAAGGTTCTCTCAAAGATAAAAGATAAAGCCGTGCCGATCCTTGTGAGTGGTGATATCTTTTCTCCGGAAGATGCTCTGAACGCGCTCGAGTTGTCCGGGACTGACGGCGCCTTGGTGGCTCGAGGCGCCGTTGGAAATCCGTGGATATTTTCACAGATCAGATCTCTTATCGACTATGGATACTACGAAGAGCCGAGCATAAATGAAAGGATGGAAATTATGATGAAGCATCTGAGGGAGAATATAGAATTCATGGGTGAAAGACGGGGAGTTATCGAATTCAGGAAATTCGTTGCGGGATACACGAAAAATTTGAAAAACAGCAGGGAATTCAGATCCTTGTTCATGAAAGTTCAGGATTACGAAGCTGCGGTGAATCTCGTCAGGGATTTCTTCGATGGCGAGGTGATTCTTTGAAAGAGCTGGTTGTGGGATTCATCACCGGTATCCTTGGATCTCTCTTTGGATTAGGTGGTGGATTCATACTCGTTCCGATACTCAACATGATAGGATACGACATAAAAGTATCCATAGGGACCTCGAGCGCCTCGATAGTCTTCACCGCGTTGAGCGCCTCAATAGCCTACCACAAGCACAGGCTGATAAGGTACAAAGAAGGGTTAACACTTGCTGTTTTTTCAGTCACTGGCGCCTACATAGGGGCCTGGATAACAGATATGGTATCCACAGCTCTTTTGAAGTTCATCTTCGGAGTGATAATGACTCTCGCAGCTCTCAGAATGATGAGAAAGAAAGAGATTTCAAAAGGAGGAAGACTAAATCTCATCCTGATAATTTTTGGAGGGTTCGGAGCGGGGATTCTGAGTGGGCTTCTCGGTATAGGTGGAGGAATAATAAACGTGCCGCTCTTTTCTTACATCGGGATGAGCATTCATGAAGCTGTGGCAACTTCAAGCTTTGCGATAATATTCACCGCCTCTTCTGGCGCTTTAAAACACTTCTTCCTTGGTAACGTGAATCTCGAAGCGCTCGTTCTTCTCGTTCCCGGTCTCATAGCCGGTGCCCAGATAGGAGCTTTCATAGCCAAGAAGATGAGGGCGAAAAGGTTGAGATGGCTCTTTTCGTTAGTTGTCCTGCTGTTGGCCATAAGGATGATCATAAGATCGGGTTATTTCTGAAATCATCCCCGATTTTGATAGAATGATGTTGTAAAAAACTTCTAGGAGGTGATCGCTTTGAAGAAGTTTCTCATCTTGGCTCTGACGTTTTTGGTGATCTTCGCTTTCTCTTCCAAGATAACCATATGGTGCTCCGAGAAACAGGTGGACGTACTGCAGAGACTTGGAGCGGAGTATAAAGCGAAGACCGGTATAGACGTGGAAGTTCAACAGATGGATTTTGGATCGATAAAACCGAAATTCCTGAATGCCGCGCAGGCTGGAAACGGGCCTGACATAATAGTCGGTCCACACGATTGGGTTGGAGAACTCGTTGTGAACGGTCTTCTCGAGCCGATAACGGTTCTTCCAGAGAAAGACAAGTACTACAAAACCGCTCTCGATGCTTTCACATTCAACGGAAAGCTCTATGGCGTTCCGTATGCCATGGAAGCGGTGGCGCTGATATACAACAAGGACTTCGTGGAGAAGCCTCCCAAGACTATCGACGAGCTCATAAAGAAGGCCAAGGAGATAGACAAAGAATACGAAGGGGAGGTCAGGGGATTCATATACGATGCTGCAAACTTCTACTTCTCAGCTCCCTTCATATTTGGATATGGGGGATATGTGTTCAAGAGGACTCCGAAAGGGCTCGATGTTCACGACATAGGTCTTGCAAATGAAGGAGCGATAAAGGGAGCGAAACTCATAAAGAGGTTTTTTGATGAGGGAATACTCCACTCCGGAGACAACTACAACATAATGGATAGTCTCTTCAAAGACGGTTCGGCCGCCATGATAATCAACGGTCCGTGGGCGGTGAAGGCTTACAAAGAGGCTGGAATCAACTACGGTATCGCTCCAATACCGGACTTGGGACCTGGAAAAAAGGCCAAGCCGTTCGTTGGGGTACAAGGATTTATGGTTAACGCGAAGTCACACAACAAGGTGGTTGCACTCGACTTCCTCATCAACTTCATAGCGAGAAAAGAGATATTCTACAAACTCTACTTGGCCGATCCAAGGATACCATCAAGGAAAGATGTCTTTGCGATGGTCAAAGACAATCCGGATATAGCCGGGTTTACGAAGAGTGCTTCTGTTGGGATACCCATGCCGAACGTTCCGGAGATGGCGGCAGTTTGGGGAGCTATGGGTGACGCTTTGAACCTGATAATTAACGGTAAAGCCACGCCAGAAGAAGCCATGAAAAATGCTGTTCGGAAGATAAAGAGCCAGATTGAGAAGTAACGTATAGGGGGTCATCTGCAGACCCCCTTGTTTTTCCCCATCCTTCTCAGTGCGTAAATGCTTTCATGGAACTTGAATGGAATCCTTCTGAAA